>JAEUSO010000230.1 GCA_016788605.1 Candidatus Kapaibacterium sp.
AATACCCCTCGAATTATCAACATAAGTAGTAATACTATTGTTTGTTATTCACAGCAAGTGGCAATAGGTAATATCGTAGTTTCAAAGGATAGGTCTTATGCTGCAATGCTTATCGGTCGAGATGGTCCAATCGTCTTACGTGTGAACTGGGGTACAACTGATGTTCAAGAGAATCCAGACATCAAGCCCTTAGCACAGGTTATCCCAATGCCTGGTATAGAGAATCTTGCATACTCTCTTAGTTCACCCTATTCTCTACCAAATGTCATGCTTTCGGTTGTTACAATGGACGGACGTTCGGTTCAGGATGTCTATCGCGGAACTATCGAAGCAGGAACAACCCGCATACCGATCCCGACGGGCGGCATGGCATCAGGCGCATACACGGCACGGCTTCAATACGGCTCGACAGTTATTTCAACCCCCTTCATCATTACCAAATAAGGAGCCGAACAATGAAAACAGTATTTTTCCTCACCGCCCTTTTGGCGAGGTTTAGCTTTGATAGAGCTTATGAGTGAACCATAACGATATTGGTTGAAAGCACAACGCCGGAACATTAGAATGGAAGAGAACTGCGCTTTCCGGCAGGGTGACGGAATTGGCGATATTAGACGTGCTGCGCCGGCTTGTATAATGTCCTTCCGAGAAGATTTCTAACGTCTCGTTGGTTGCGTCGTACTTTTGCAGCGCAACGCGAATCGGGATACCACAGCGGACACTTCATAGACGAGGGGATAAACAGGATGAATCCGCGCTTTGGCTGAACCCCGCACGCACACAGTAACAATCACCCATTTCAATTCCGGAGATTAGTATGAAACTTATAGGATTGCTGTTCGGTATGGAGCAGTCGTTTCCGCCTGCCGTGGTGGAGCGTATCAACAGTATGCACCTCGATGATGTCCGTGCCGAGTTTGTGAAAACAGGCGGCATCACGATGGATGAAATTTGCAAGTACGATGTGATACTCGACCGTATTTCGCAAGACATCCCGTTTTACCGCGCAATGCTGAAAGTTGCCGCACTGAATGGCACGCGCGTTATCAATAACCCGTTCTGGTGGAGTGCCGACGACAAGTTCTTCAATTATACGCTTGCCAACAAGCTCGGTGTTCCTGTTCCGAAAACCGTCCTGCTGCCCACAAAAGACCATCCGCCCGAAACAACATCGCAGTCCATGCGCAATCTGATATATCCGCTGAATTGGGAAGAGATCTTCGAGTACATCGGCTTTCCGGCATTCCTCAAGCCATTCGATGGCGGCGGTTGGAAACACGTCTATAAAGTGAACAGTCCGCAAGAGTTTTACGAAGCATACGATAAGACCGGTTCGATTTGCATGACCTTGCAGTCGAGTGTAGAATTTACCGAGTATTACCGTTGTTATTGCATCGGCAAAAAACACGTCCGCATCATGCCCTACGAGCCGCGCAACCCCCACCACTTGCGTTATGTGGCGGGCTTTACACCAACACCTGAACGCTTGAAACAATTAGAAGAGTATTGCATCACGCTATGTACCGCACTCTCGTATGATTTCAACACGCTTGAGTTCGCCGTGCAAGACGACATCCCATACGCGATTGACTTTATGAATGCCGCACCCGATGCAGAGCGTACATCGGTTCAAGAGGATAATTTCGAGTGGGTGCTTGATACAACCGCAAAGTATTTAGTCGAAGTAGCCCGCGCCGGTCGTGCAGTGCCAACTGAATATGCGTGGAGCAGCATGATGAATCCATCCGCCGCTGGCGACGCACCCAAAAAAGCGAAGAAAAAATAATAGTACTGTCACCCAGCAATGAGCGGCATCCTTGACATAATCGGGGATGCCGTTTTTGTTACGTCACACTATTCTGTTAGCAAACTGTTAATGCTGTAACTTTTGCCGCCGGGTTCAGTCAAGACGCGGTACGCGCGCCCATCAAATCTCATATCTCATGTTCTCAACTGTCTTGCTACGGGGAATTTTTGTTGTTCTTATAGTATTCATTGCCTGCTCTCAACCCATCGTCTCAGTTGCCCAACAGCCGCCCAAACAGGGTGCGTACTCTATTCGTGGTGCAGTGTTCGACCAATCGCTGAAGCCGATGCACCGTGCAGTTGTACGGGTGCTTTCCGTGACGGATTCATCAGTAGTGCAAGGTGTGAACACACAGCCCGACGGCTCTTTTCTCATCGGCAAACTTGCGGCGGGAACCTACCTTGTTGATGTCCGCTACGTCGGGTATGCGCGGTATGTGTCAGCACCGGTTCAGCTTCATCATAAGCAACCTGCTTCCGCACTCGACTCGATCATATTGAAGGAGGAAGCAACTACAACCGCCGATGTGACTGTGACTGCGTCGCAGAACTATATGGAGCGAGAAATTGACCGCACTATAATCAATGTTGATGCGCAGATTGTCAATGCCGGACGTACAATCCTTGAAGTGTTAGAGAACACGCCGGGTATTATCATTGACCGCAACGGTGGCATAACGATGAAAGGGAAGCCGGGCGTGGTTGTGCTTATTGACGACAAACCAACGTACATGGCGGGGAATGACTTACAGAATTACTTGCAATCGCTTCCGGCAGGCATGGCGCAGCAGATAGAACTTATTCCCAACCCGCCTGCCATGTACGATGCAGCAGGGACTGCCGGCATTATCAATATCCGCATGAAGCGTATTCAAGTTGGCGGACTTGTTGGCAATGTTGTGCTGAACTATAATCAAGGTCGCTATGCCCGCAGTAACAACGCGCTAAACCTGACGCTAAACCGGGAGGACTTCAGCATTTTTGCCAATGCAGGTGCGGGAGTGCAGAATGTTTTTCAAGACCTGACTATTTACCGAAACTATCTCAAGCCCGACGGCTCGCCGCTGTCGTCGTTCACACAAAATAGCATTATTCGCAAGCAGGCATTGCCCGTCAATCTGAGGATTGGTGCGGATTGGTATCTAAGCAAAAACACAACACTCGGCGTGTCGGGAAGGGGAGTGTATCAGCGGCAGGATGCCACCACAACCAACACTGCTCAGATTACCCTACCCGACGGCAGGTTGGTGAACACTGTCACAGCGGATAATTCCAATGCTCCGTACTTCCGTAACATCCTGACGAATATCAACCTTCGTCATCGCTTCGATACACTCGGCACAATGATAACAGTTGATGGCGATTACGTATGGTACAACACAACCGACGAACAACGCTTTGTGAACAATGTCATTAGTCCCGACCGCTCTGCTTCTATCCGCGATGAACTTACGGGTTCGTTACCCGCACGCATCAGTATCTATGCTGTAAAAACCGACTTCACAAAGTCACTCGCTTCATTAGGAATGACGTTGCAAGCGGGCGCAAAAGCAGCGTTCACCGGCACGGACAATACCGCAGCATACAGTTCTGTGATTCGCGGAACTGCATTCCAGAACGACACACTGAGCAACCGGTTTCTCTACGATGAACTCATCACAGCCGCATACCTCAATCTAAACGGTTCGCTCTTCGATGTGCTTGAGTTTCAGGCGGGGTTGCGCGTGGAAAACACCGCAATGAACGGCACGCAGGTCGGTAATTCCTATGTACCTGCAAGCACTTTCCGCCAACGTTATACGAACTTCTTTCCGACAATATTCTTGCAATCCCCGCTCGACTCGGCAGGTCAGCATTACTTGAACCTCACAGCGGGTAGGCGCATCAGCCGTCCGATATATCAAAACCTCAATCCGTTCATCAGCCCGCTCGACAAATTCACTTTCTACACAGGTAATCCGTTCCTCGTCCCGTCGTTCAGCAGCTATGCCTCGCTCACGCACACATGGGCAAACGCAATCAGTACAACGCTCGAATTCTCACGCGAAACCGACGGCGTGAACGAAACAATCGAGTTACAGGACAGCATCTACTTTAGCCGTCCGAAAAACATCACCACGTTCAACCAATTCTCGTTGCAGGTCTCGGCGGGTGCGCCCGTCACGGACTGGTGGACGGCGAACCTTACTGCAGAAGGCGGACTGATGTCGTTTTCAAGCACACTCTACGGCAATACACTCAACGCAAGCCGTTGGTATTTCTCCGCCAACATTCAACAAGCGTTCACACTCTCCGATACCTGGTCGGCGGAACTAAGCGGCAACGGCAGAACGTCAATCGCCTACGCCCAACTTATTCTTGGCGGTGTGTGGCAACTCAACTTTGCCATCCAGAAAAAACTCTTCGATGGCAAAGCATCGCTTAAACTCGCGTTCAACGACATCTTTTTCACCCAAAAGCCGTTTGGCACAATCAACAATCTCGCAAACGCCACAGCAGGTTGGAACAGCATCTTGGATACGCGGCAAGTCGCGCTCACATTTTCCTTTCGCTTCGGCTCGACCAACGTCAAGCGTGAGCAATACAATGGCAATGGTTCAGAATCCGAGCGTCAGCGCGTGAAGCAAGGGTAAGCGAACAGCGTAACAGTAACGAGCCGGCACCAAATCACACATTTCACTCCGCCGTTTCCTTGCCGGAAAGGGCGGGACTCTTCCAAATACACCGTCATGCGTCATGCTTCCAACAAATACCGGCGCATACACCGACTGGCGTTATATCATTGAAAAACCAAACTGATGATGATTGCGGGGAGGGGGCAGAGGCGGAAACAAAAATGCCCTGCCATCGGGGGGAATTGATAGCAAGGCATGCAGCATAAAGAGGAAGCGATGGCTTGCGCCATCGAGCGGGAGACGAGGGTCGAACTCGCGACATTCACCTTGGCAAGGTGACGCTCTACCACTGAGCTACTCCCGCTTAATCGTATCTATGACGGCGCGAAAATATGTGAAGCTGATTTCAGAAGCAAGAACTTTTTTATGCATCGTTCGCTATCCTGAAAATTTCTTTGTAAATACTGAAGAGGTCAATTCTTTAAGATGTTCCATACTAATATCTTCACCTGTTTCTTTTGCAAGTGACGTTATCCCCTTATCCTCAATGCCGCATGGAATAATCCATCCGAATTCATCAAGTATGTTCGTTGTATTCAATGCAAAGCCGTGATAACTTATCCACCGCGAGCATCCCAATCCGATAGCACAGATTTTACGCTCCCCGCCAATCCACACGCCTGTCAGTCCATCAACCCTGCCGCTTTCTACGCCGTATTCTGCAACAATATCAATCACAGTTTGCTCGATTTCGCGCAAAAACCAGTGCAGGTCTTCTTTCATCGCGCTTAGGTTGAAGAGCGGATATCCGACCAATTGTCCGGGGGTATGAAGGGTAACATCTCCGCCACGGTTGATTTCGACAACGTCTATCCCGCGCCTCTCTAACTCCTCTTCGGGTAGGAGGATATTAGAGCGGTTACCTGCCCTGCCAAGCGTGATGACCGTCGGGTGTTCGCACAAAATCAAGGTATGGCTGCGCTTGCCTGAACGGATTTGCTCAACATACTCGCTCTGCCGCTGCCATGCGTCGCGGAAACCGATAATGCCCCAATCCTCAACGTGAATCATATAAAAATGCTGAAATAACAAGTACCTATTTTCTC
>JAEUSO010000231.1 GCA_016788605.1 Candidatus Kapaibacterium sp.
GTCAGTTATTCCATTCAGCTTCATGCGGCGGTCAGTTCTGACTCCAGCTACAACGGTCGCGACCCTCAGGACGTCGTGCTGACAAACCTCGATGATGACCTTGTCGTCACAACAACGAGCGATGTGACAGTTGGCATAAAGAACGCAGCACGAAAGAAACTGACGAAACGTATCCCACCGGAATTCAAAATCACAGCAAGCAAGAGTGCCGCCGATGTGGTGACAGGGACAGTGCCAAAGGTGAAGACGGATGTGTTAAGCAATGCCCGCCAAAAAAGTCGGTCGTTAAGAATCTCAGTATAGTTGGCAAGACCTATCCATTCTGTCGCATTACTGAGAGTGTAATAGCGTGTAAAGCTGAGGTAAAGAGCGTAAAGGAGCGGATACAGCCAGAACACTGCAAAGGTCAGCAGCCAAGGCATAAGCATTGTATATCCGTGAATCTGGTCGCGTTGTTGTGGTTTCATTGCTGTCAGTACTTTTACCCTTCAAAGATAGGATGCGGAAAAAATATCCGATTGAAAAACAAAAAAGCCCGCTCTCAAAGAGAACGGGCTTCGCTATTATCACAAGTGAGATTCTTAGTATCCTGCTGCGGTCGTACCGAAGAGTTGGGCATTAATTTTAATTGATTCGCCAACTTTACTGCCTACGATTCCCGCTTTACCGGCTACTTTATAGTCCTTCAATGCAACATCGAAATTTGTTTGAATCAAACAAAAGTCACCGTTACCGATTTTCTTTGTGGCTTCGCTTTCGTTCACATACGTGATAACAACTTTTGCCGACAGCGGCTTTGTTACGCCGTGTAACGTGAAATCGCCAAATGCGGTTGCATTGATAACCATTCGTCCATTTGAATTCACCACTTGAACATCCTTCAACCCTTTCACTGCAAACGTGATGGTCGGATTATTCTTTTCGTCCAGCCATGTTTCACTGTACATGTGGTCGTCGCGTGTGCTGTTGCCCGATTTCATCGAGTTCACCTTAACGACAATCGAGCCGTTTGTTTTTTCGAGATTTTGCTGGTCAATCGTGAACATTCCCGATATGCCTTTTGCCGTACCTTTGATTTTTTCCAACGGGGCATCGCTCAGAAATTCAATCTCATTACTGTACTTTTCGTTGTTGATAATGGTGATTGTTTTGCCGCCGGCTAAAACATCGCTACCAAGTGTTGCCGCAAGCAATGCTGTGGCGAGAAGTATGGTTTTCATAGTATGTAGAGTATATGTGTAAAATGTCTTGTGGCGTTGTGACGGTTCATCAATGCGATGAGTTTATCTGCTTACGAAGATTTCTGATTTTTCCGTGTCTGGTAAAACCCGAATGCACCCAAAAAAAACCACGCCCCGCACATTGGCAATGCACCAAAGGGAAATGTTTGGTCAAGAAGACCTAATCCGTATTTAGGTGTCCGTGTTGTCTTTTTGATTTGTGCGCCGGTGATTACATCATCCTCTGTTGTTACAACTTCAATATGGTCGCGTGTGTAGATGAGCATCTCGCCGAATGTAGATGAATCCATCGCCCATTTACCGAGTATGGCAACAATGCCGACGACGGCAATGATGATCAATGCTTTTCCTGACATGAGTGTTCCTTTAATGTGTTACACGTAATTGTGATACCTACGTTGAGACGCTTGTATCGGATGTTGGTTTGCTGCATTAATAAAACATGTGGAGTTGAAATGTCCACCGACGCACAGTGAACGTATCGGTGTCAATCCATCTGTACTCAGGACGGAACTCTAAGAACGGTAGCAGGAAAATCTGCGCGCCAAATGTGTACTGTGTTTGCCTGACCGATTGCTCGGCATCATTGATGATTGATGTCGTTTTTCCTTGCTCGCCTCGTGCATACACATATAGCGGACTCATAATCCTCACCATGAGTTCCGCCGAGAGATTTCGTAGTTGCCTCTCATTCTTATTGCCGGCAGACATCTGTTCCACCATCAGGCAAGCGACATCGGACCAGCCGACTCCGGCAAATGTGTTTATCATTGTGAAGTCGCCGTTATTCAACACAGAAGCACCAACATTCGTGTTAATGTTGTCATCAAGAAATCGCGGCGTGAGTGAAAATCGCAACAACGTGCTTGGGCGTGATGTACTTGTAATAAGTGAGCGCGTTGTACCTTCCGATGTGTTAAACCGAATATCTCTTGTATTATCAGCAGAATAAACCGCTGCAGTTACCGAATACCATAGTGATGAATAATAGTTCAGTTCAGCGCCCCATTCGGCATAGTTCGGTGCCATGATGTAGGATGTAGTACCACTACCGCTCACATCCCTTCTTGCAAGCATTGTATGATCGTCGTAGCGGATTCCAACATGCGGCTGGAAGTAACCAATACGTAGTTGAGGGTAATCGAGTGATGGTTGTATATTGACTGATGCTGTCCATGATTGCTGACCGGATGACGAATAGGGTCGGCGACCCGGATTATACTGACCTTCGAGGAACATCCAATCAGTTGGGGCGTAACTTGCATTCAAAGCAAACTGCATAGGGAAGTTATTTCGTGATGGCAATTCTCCTTCGACTGGTGAAGGCACTAATGATCGTGAACTTTGAAAACGGAAATCGAAACCAAGCGTTAAGTCGCGGTCAAGCACTTTAACCGTATTAGATGTTAGCAGTTTCTCAGCGAAGCCCAATCCAATATCCGACGGCTTTACAAGACCGTTTCCATCTTGTGCATACCAACCTAATTCGTTACGCAGCCCTCCACCTTGTACATTCACATGGCAGTTGATGCACCTGTTTCCGGTAAGCAAAGTGTATTGCGGTATTGCCAACACTATATGTGGTAAGCAACACATTATAGCTACACTTAACAAAGAGATAGTCAATAATCGTATCATCAGTTATCCTTCGCTCCTTGGTTAATCCATGCTTTCACTTTTGCCAATTCACAGTCGGTGACTTTTGGTTTGCCCAACGGCATAGGAGCATAGTTTGCAGAGTCATGTGCCATCGCACCATACAACCGACCGTTTAATGCAACGTCGCGCACGTATTGATACTCATCAAGTTTTACGCTGTCGGCGACAAATTCAAATGTGCCACCATGACAGCCGGAGAGCGTGCAGTTGTATTTTGCAAACATCGGGACAATAACTGCTTTATATGAAACTGCTACTGTGTCGCATGGTATTGCGCTCTTGGGTTGCACTTTTGGTCCTTGCAAATTGTCGCATGATGTGAACAGTATGGAACTGAACACAATCAGGAGGATTATTCGATTGCTCATAATGTAGTTTGATTATATACTCCAAAATACAAAGCGGCGCACTCCAAGAAAATTGAAATGCACCGCTTGTGTAGATGCCAATGGTTTATTTAATGTTTGACGACCATTCTTGTTCCGACCATAACTCCATTTGCCGTCATTCGCAGATGATACACACCGCTTGCAAGTGTATCGAGAAAAATGTTTCGTAGGTATGAGCCATACACTAGTGATTCGGCAGGATAACTCTGTACAGTCACACCGTTCAAATCTATCAGCGTAAGTTGGATATTCGCGTTATCAAGGAGCGTGAACGGAATCATCATTGACGACGACGAGGGATTAGGATACGGTGTCTGTAATTCAGCATGAACAATATTTTCTTCTGCAACCGATACCAACGAACCAAATGTGAATGTGAAAAATCCCTCCGGTGATGTGATAGGATACATTTGCTTTTTGCCGTTGTTTGCTTCCGCCTCAAGGTAATACTCGATTGATTGGTTTGTTGCCCCAAGGTCGCCCGGTATAGACGCGGTGTAGAGTGACGATGTGTCTTTACTGAGTTCAACCGTAGTCCAAGTTTGGTCGCCTTTCTTTCTCCATTTCATAAGCGCTTGTTTGATACCGGAGTGATTTGTTATCACTGCACGAACCGGATAGGATGCCATTGTTGCTACGTTATCGCGCCACGCGGCATGACGGAATCGCAACGGATTCTCGGCGGGTATCTGCATTGTTATGCAGTGTAGAGCACCCCCCATAGGAGTCAGTAACCGTGAATCAATCGGTACAATTTTATACCCGGGCAGAAATTTCTTATACAGTTCAATCGCTTCTTGTGTTTGCTTTTTGTTACCCGAAACGTCATTAGAGTACGAAGGAAACAGGAAGGTCTTATTGATTGTCAGTCCGTTCAAGAATCCGCGAGGGTCAGAACCGAATGACATACATGTTGTCGAGTCGTACCTGCCGTTATCCATCGTCGGTATCGGCATTCGCAAAATTCTCATCGATCGGTTGTGTGTGGTTTTCAAACCGTTGAGGGTTGTGATATTGGTTCGTGAAATCGAGTAATCATTAAAGGAAGATTTGTTGAACGGCGCACCGTACTCGCTTGCAATCAATGTTTCATCATCGAAGAGTTTCAGGTACATATCAATATGTCCTGTTCCTCCGTCGCATAGTAATCTCCGTAGAATAGTCATGCGCGACGCACCATAGACATTTTGCATCGTGTCTTGTGTGCGGGTTTGCGTCCATCGTTGCTTTGGCATAACTCTGATTTGAGAAACACCATTAACAGTTTCTATTCTGCCAACACCTTCAGTATCATTGTTATTCTCGATAACTGCGGTGCTTGTGTATGAGTTACCCCACCCATCGGTCATAAAATTACCGCCCTCATTTTCCAAGCTCGTTGTCCATGTTTTGTATCCTAATTCTTTGCCCATGAGTTGCGGTATCGAATCGTCGGCTGGACGGAAACTATAATATTGTACATCAAGAAAACCTACACTATCCTTATCACCGTAGTAAAATCCTATCGGTCCGAAATCTCGCGCCCACCAATCATTACCGCCACCTGTAACAAAAAAGCGATAGTTCGTCAGCGGTGTTCCGCGGCGTTCCATACTACGCTTTACAGTGTTTGTATCCCATGCATTATAGACAATAATCCAGACAGGCACTTCTTGCTGGATGGCGTTTGCAAGTGTGGCTGTGATATCGGAAAACTCCGAAGCCGAGTCCAGCACATATCCGGCTATTCTATATGTGGTTAATTCTTCTGTATCGGGGTTATACTCATATCCGAAATCCTTCGTAAATGATGTGATTATCTCACCGTTACTGTTGAAAGGCAACGAACTCCAGACAATCAAAGCCGCCTGTGATTCCTCAAACTCGCCGGGGACGGAAAATGATGGTGGCATTGTGAGGCGGGTGGGGGATTGAAGGGATGGTTGGTTCTTTGTCAGAGAGCCGCCGCTTTGTATGTGTTGGCGGATTTTGTCATAGAATGGGATTATTTTGGGATTCCTGTGTTTTGATTGTGCAACCAGGGCGGTTATCTCTTGTTTTGACATCGCCTGAAGCTGCTCTACAGCTAATGCCCTACTGCGTTGTTCGGAAGTTTGGGGATTGATTATCCCGGATGTTTGTGCCAATGCCAACGTACAGCACATTCCAAAGACGGGCAGTACAAGG
>JAEUSO010000232.1 GCA_016788605.1 Candidatus Kapaibacterium sp.
TGATTTTTCCGAGAGCGGTCTTCAAGGATATGCTTCAGTGCAAAGTTCTTGGAGCGGTGTGTCGGTAGGTGTAAAAGGAACGACAGACCTTCGTAATTACGATTCACGCGCTGTGAATTTCCATCAACTGTTCGGAACGGCTTCATACCTAGATTCACTCCATACATTTATGCTGCGACTTGGAGTTCAGGCAGGACATTCCTCGAATAATGCGACACATGCCGCTTTTCTGTTCAACCCCAAATACTCCTTGACGCTTACTCCATCGTTACGCCTCCATGCAGAGTTGTTTTCAGGATTAGAAAACGCCTCGTTCGCTGAATTTCTCAGAATAAATCCTTATGTATCGGATTCATCGGTTGTGTCGTTTGCACGCACATCTATCAAAGGCGTGGTTGGTGTTACATATCAGCCGTCAGTTTCACTTACAACACGCTTTGATTTATCGTATTCATCGGCGGGCAATACACCTGTGCTGATTGCCGATAGCGGTTTTGCATTCAATCCAATATATATTGAAGCACAACTTGTTATGATGAATCTTGACTTGCGTTATCTGTTGAGTGATAATGACGCTCTCAGCACAACACTCCGCTATACATCGGCAACATCTGGCGGCGCACACGTCCCATACATTGCTCCTATAGTTTGGTCGTTCCGATATGACAGAACCGTTCTACGCTCTCTGACGCTATCATTGTTATCGGATTATGTTAGCGCACGCCGCACACAATTTGCTGTAACAGACGAGGTACAATCATACTTCAACCTCTCGATCCGTGGCGAATACTCACTCTCTCCGTCATTTAGTGCATATCTTCGGTTCGACAACCTGCTGAATAGTTCTATTTTTGTATGGCAAGGATACCGCGAGCGCGGAGCATTTGCAGCTGGCGGTGTACGATGGATGTTTAATTGACGGATTCAACCTTACTATCACGATGATACTTGACGCACTCACGGATGACGAACGCTACAGCGGCTTTGACGGCGACCCTTCGCTGACAGATTCGTTTGCATTAGAGTCAATGAAATCATACCCGTCGGATCTCCCCTTCGATACCGGCAGTCCCCCTGCTTCCACACTACAGCAAACAACCGATGATAAATCTATAATGGGTATCGGTGATCCCCAGATTAGTCAAGCGGAGACAGGCATCACCGACAGCACCCAAGCTACTAATGATGAAACTATATCGCTTGATGAAGAGTTTCTAAAAACTGTTCGAGGTGATCTTCAAAGAAGCAAGGAACATAAAGACAGGAAGAATCAACAGGAGAATCCTGAACACGATCCGCTTGAAGAATTACAAAGTGTACTTGCAGGCAAACATAACGATGAGGTGATGGCAGCTGAAAGCATTGATGCTATTGATCCGACACCTGTTGTAGAACGAGAACTGCTCAAGAACATCCCCGACCCGGTTGTGGATACAGCACCTATTGACACTCCCGCCGACCCATCAAAGTTGCGTATTGAGGACGTTAGTTTGGAAGAAGGTGCAGAATTCAGTTCAGCGTTTGCACAACCTAAAAAACGCTATACTCTCTACTACTATGCTGCAGCAGCTATTCTCTTATTAACAGTTAGCGGAGCGGGCGCATGGTGGTTCTTCACAAAGAACGCCGCACACCCTGTTACAGCTCACAACGGTCAACAACGTAGCAATAGCAATGCGTCACATGATGTAGGACACACGGATGCTGCGGTACATAGTCATACTTCCGGCACTCATGACTCAACCGAACATACTGATACTCAATCGCAGCACCAAGCTGACACAACCAGCCATACGGCGGCAGATACCCACTCTGTTGCTGTTAATTCACAAGGAGACCAAACTCAAACTGCCACACACGATACACACACACAACTTAAGAATACTGTTAAAAATGTCCATCAAAAGACAGATGCGCACAGTACAGCAACCGGTCAACACAGCCCCACTATTGTTTCACAATCGAAGCACTCTGATGCCCATCATGCAAACACACATAGCACGACAAGTATAGCATCACATGCACCGACAACGAAGAAAGAAACTTCGATACATCAAAAGACGGCACATACGACCAATCATCGTGATGATACAAAAGCGCATACGGCGGTAAAAAGTACGTCTTCTTCGCCAAAGCCATCAGGCGATGCACAACATGCTCAACGTATTCAACACAAGTCAGAACCGGAAAACTCACATTCAAAATCCGATCATTCGCTTAGTTCACATATCCCTGCAAAGAAAGAATCTGTAAAGGTTGCCCCACCGGCACCCACGGCACCTAAGCTGGAAAAGTTGCAATCCATGAAGGATACAAAAGAGACGAATTCAGCAAAGACACAACCTAACAGTTCGCTACTGCCGTCGAAATCCGTATCATCAACACCGGCTACATCACCCGACCAAACCAAACTTGTTCCAAAGCCGGTTTTACGGGATGTCCCCGCCTCGCCTAATGGCATCTTCACTGTTCAAGTGTATGCAACACCTTCGCGGGATGATGCAGAAGAATGGATGGAACGGCTGAAGGATAAGAACGTCAGCGGCGCATTCATAACCACCCAATCCATACGCGGACAAACGTATTACCGCGTCCGCTTTGGCACATACCAAACTCGCCAAGAAGCAGAAATTGCCGCCATGAAATTGGGATACTCTGCGGGCTGGGTAGACAGGGTACGCTAAGTTGGTACTAATTTTTCTCTATGAAGTTCGTCGTCGGAGCAGCACCAACGGCGGACATTTTATACACTAATCAGGTTTGCCATGTTGTACCGCGATCCTGAATCGAAACAACTCATAATCAGTATTCCCTGGGACTCTAATACGTTCCGCGGATTCCTGATGTCGCTTGTTGTTACCATTCTTATTGTCTTGCTTGGTCCATTTGTTGAATTTGCGCCTCCGCCGGAATTCGTCACACCACCATATATCAAGGATACAACGGCAATCATGATTCTGTATGCCGGTGTAGGAATTAAGAATGCCCCATCGAAAGGTGACGGTATTGAAGAAGGTGCTGCGAAGAAAGCACCTCTTCCATCGTCACGCATGGATAATGTGAAAAGCCCGAAGTTTGCTGTCAAGAAAGCCACTGCTGCAAAACACAGCACCACGGAGCTGACGCCGCGTATTATTCCTGTCAAGCGTGTTCCCGAGAAGAAATCCGATACGAAACCATCTAACAGTACAGCAACAGAAAACACCACAACGAAAAAAAATAACGTAGCCGATAACAGTAGCTCTGAAAGCACAGGTGTCCGGAATGGCTCTGCAAATGGTACTGGCAAATCAACACAAGGAACAGGCGGCGGATTAGGCAAAGGGTTTTATGATATTGAATGGGGCGGCGGCGGAAATTCGATACCCATAAACAAAGTCATCCCTAAAGTTCCGGCGGGATTGAACAATTCAACTATTGTTCGGCTGACCTTTACGGTAAGCAAGGACGGTGATATAATTTTTGTGAAGCCGAAAACAAAAGGTAATCCTGTTGCAGAAAACACTGCGCTTGCAGCATTCAAACTTTGGAAATTCAAACCACCTACGACACAAACCGCATTGCAAGGCACGATTACATTTAAGTTCGATGTCAATTGATGTCATCCACAAATAGCACTTTCGAGAATCAATCAAGTAATCCGCGCTTTAGTGCAGGTCAAGGACTGTCCGGTGCGGGCTTTGTACTTGCATCTACAGTAGTCGGGCAGTTTTTCTTCTTCTTGGCTCAACGCTCAATACTCTCGTCAATCTCGAAAGAAGAGAACGGATTTATCTCGTTCATCTTCTTATGGTGCAGCATTGTCTTCGGAATCCTTGTGGATTCAGGTATGCAAGGCATATCATTACGAAACGCTGTCCGTAATCCTGAATCGTTACCCCGCATATTGACGACGATTTTTTGGATACGCAGCACCGGTGCAGTAATCGGCATTTTCCTTATGGTATCATACTTCGCCGTTACTGATACATCTCGTATTCTTTATGCACTAGCTGGTATTGCGTATTATCTTATCTCTGCCAGAACTCAACTCTTGCGCTCAACGGTCGAACTCCCATATCGCAGTTCGTTACGGATGAGGACAATCTCGATAATCACTGTGGCAGAATATTTTTTCTTTTTTCTGTTGATTCGCTTTGTCATCACCGATTTACATGCCAATATAGTACTGTTGTGTTATGTGATTGCGTCATTGCCGGGGTATCTGTATTTGAGTACCCGCCGCGAAATACGTCATGTGTACAAGCAACTTCCCGAATGGAATGATGTAAAGAATTTTCTCAACGATATTGCACCGATTACAATTCAAATGCTCCTCCTTCAAATTCACAGCACTATTGATTTGCTATATCTGAATACGTTGGGATTTGAGTCAATTGGGATTATTGGGGCAACTAGCAATATGGTCTTTGCATTATCTATGACATATACAGCTATATCGAGCGTAACCGTGCCGTTGCTCAGTCAGCAAGGCGACGGAACAGCCGAGACGGAATTTCGTCGAATCACAAGGGTATTCAACATTGTTGTTTTTATCATGGGAGTTATCGTCATGATTGGCAGCAGTGCGTCATCGTTATTGATTCTCATTTTCAGCAACAATCGCTACGCTGGGAATGATGGGATCTTGCAGTTACAATTCTTCTTTATTGCTCTTACATTTATTGCCAATTTATCGGGTGTGATTGAAATGACGTTACATGAGCGGCGAATCATGATTCTATCAGGCATCATTCTCATTCTTGGCAGTATGACAAGTATCTGGTGGATGGTAGATGTGTTCGGGCTACATGGTTATTTATACTCTAAGATTTGGTCGAACGGATTATATGTATTGCTCTTCTTTTTTGTCTTGTACCGTCGCTATTCCACACGGCACATGCTCCGTGTTGCAATACCCGTCATGCTCTACAGTTGTATTTGTATTATGTATGTTATGCTTGTTTCAGGGAACATCAACCAATGGGTAGCTATGGTTGGCGGTGGTATGATTGCTGTAGTTAGTGCGTATGCGTTACGTCTTTTAGGTAAAGATGATTTGATATTACTTCGCTCGCCGTTTCAGAAAGTACGTGGAATGATTGCACGCTCGGAACGCACTTAATTCAGTATCACAAAACGCTGTTGCTGTGTGCCGGAATTCGTCTCCATTACCAATGTGTACATACCGGAAGAGTATTCCAAGTCCGGCACAAATGAATATTGATGCACCCCCTTGTCCTTGCGAAGAGTATCGTCGCGTAGCAACTTTCCGATGCCGTTGTAAATTCTAAATCGCACTGCTGATTCCTTATCAATACGGTACGCCCATTTGATTACTGAGCCGCGCTGAGCAGGATTGGGATAACCGTATTCTAATGTTGCAAACCGCACGTACGGAAGCGGTGTGCCAATGGAACGCGATAGGATTGTCGCGCTGATCGCCGGTGTATTCTTGCCATTGATACTGACGC
>JAEUSO010000233.1 GCA_016788605.1 Candidatus Kapaibacterium sp.
ATACTCCGGCTGTGAACGGAATACCCGCAGATTCGCCCGTTACATCAACCGCTCCGCTAAAACGCGTGTGGTTGCGCCCTAATGCCTCAGGGGATGCAAACAACTTGTAATCATTATGGGCAAGTGAGAGCGAGGTTGTGGTTTGGCTGCCACCGAAAAGGATATACCTTTCAGGTGCAATATAGCGTGCAGTAATGTCTGCACCGGCTCGTGTGAATCCGGCATTGTCTAGGTGTCCGGCACTGGTTGAAAAATGTCCGCTGCCGAAAAGTGTATATCCTGCGTACGTATCACCGTAACCGAATTCAAGCTCCGGTGTGGTGAACATTCCGAATTCAGCACGCGCATACCCCCGGTTCTGCACGCGCGAGATAAGCGTACGAGGATATTCAAGCGTCGCGAGCAACAACGGTGATTGTTTTTCCAAGGTATTCAAGGAATCGAGTTCGCGTGCGGAAATGCGGGGTGTATTACGCGGTGTCTGTTTCGCAAGTGTTCTGTCGAGTAGGTTCAGTGTTGCCGAACCTTTGATAATAATATCCGGCAGGTCGGCTGGCGCACCTTGTTGCGATTGTTCCGCCTTCTGCTGAGGCGTATTTGTTTGTGCAAAACCGTCGGGAGTGAATGCACAAATACTTGAAACTGCGAAAACTGCAATGACGATATGCTGATATATACGGTAGAGAATCATCATACTATTTCCCCAAGCGTTTAAGCCGTGACTGTGCGGTCTTACCGTAATCGTCGGCGGGGTGGAGAATAATCACTGTTTGGTATTCCTCGCGGGCAAGTGGTATTTCATTCAACCGCTCGTAGCACTCGCCAAGATTAATGAGTGACAATGTGTACCAATCTTCCTGACCGTCGTATTTCTTCTTAACTATAATAAACGATTCTGCCGCCTTCTGCCATTCTTTTTCAAACATCCATAACTCACCGCTGCGAAACATTCCTTCTGCACCAAGAGCCGGATTCTCATCGTATTGTAACAACCGACCGAACATCGAGCGCGCACTATCGTATTTGGCAGTCGCACGATAGTACATTCCCAAGCGGTACACTGCCTGAAAACTATACTCTCCGCGCATCAATTCCGCACTCTTTACAAAGTACGAGATGCCGCGAGTGCTGTCATTCCGCGAGAGTGCTATTTGCGCCCGTTCGTACCATGCACGGGGAACGATTTCCGCCGACGGAAACTTCTCTATTCCGCGAACAAACAGCGAGTCGGCTGACGTTGCATCATTCTGTTTATAGAGTTTCATCAAAGCGTATTCTAATATCCCGAGTTGTGCGTTAGAATTGTTCGGATACTTCTGCAAGAGCAGTTTGTATGTCTCTTCCGCCGATGTGAAATCATCCATGCCAGATTGGCTTTTTGCAAGCCAGTACAATGCTTCCGGGCTGTTTTCACTTTCGGGATACTTCTTCAAAAACTCTTGATATTCCCGTGCGGCACTCTTGAAGTCACCCTTCTTCAAAAAGAGTTGCGGGATAGAAAGCTGTGCGTCCTCGCCGCCTTTTGATGTCGGGTTCTTTTCAGCATATTCTTTCGCCACAGATATCGCCTCGTCGTCGCGGTCTAACTCCGTCAGACAATCCTGTAATGATTTGAGCGATTGATGGGCGTAATAACTGGAGGGATAGCTCTCCATCACAATACGATACTTCGTTATAGCGGTCTCATAATCGCCTTTGTTATAAAAAGAGTTGCCGATATAATACATTGCCTGAGGCACTAAATCGCTCAACGGATAGTTCTTGACAAGCGCTTCGAATTCGGTAATCGCCTCATCGTGTTTTTCTTGCAGAGTGCGAATCCATGCTATGGTGTACTGTGCGTCATCTGCAAGTTTCGATTGAGGGACATTCTTCAAAAATTGTTTGAGTTGTGTCAGCGAGTTCGTCAAGTCATTTGCGCGGAACAACGCTTGACCGATTTGGAACTGAGCATATTCACCCTCATCACTTTTCGGAGATCGTTTGTATGCCTCTTTGTATGACTTTGCAGCTTCGATATACTGTTTCGTCAGATATAGGGCATCGCCCCGCCGTAGAAAAACATCCGGTGCAAACCGCGATTGATTGAACTCATTGATGAGACGGGAAAACACATCATTTGCTTTGTCAAATTGTTGGGTACGGAAATACACCCAACCCAAGCCGTAGAGTGCTTCTTCACGTCGTTTTGACTTTGTATATGCATTGATAATCTGCTCATAGGATTCCTCTGCGTTCTTCATCAATTCGGCGCGGTAGAATGCCTCGCCCAACCAGAAAATTGCTTCATCTTTGCGAGTGTCATCGGGATACTCGGCAATAAACGCATTCAAGTCGGTGATTGCATCTTTGTATTGCGTGTTTTGAGTATATGCCACACCGCGTTTTAACCGTGCCTCTGCAATAAATTGCTCGCGTTGCGGGACACTGACATCGGTTGCCTTTCTTCCTAAAATCTCCGCCTGTTGGTATGAGCGGATTGCACGTTGCCACGACTGTTGTTCAATATGCGTTGCACCTAAAATCAACTGCACACGGCACGCAATAACCGGCTCGGAACTTTCCCGTTCGGCGCGTTCGAGTATCCTCCGTGCAGCATCAAACTTTCCGTCTTCGTAGTATATCTGACCAAGCTCCAGCAGCACCTGACTTGTGTAGGGAAAATTATGTTGTGTTGTTAGAGTTACAAACTCACGCTGGGCATTATCCCGTTGTCCGCTGCGCTTGTATGCAACTGCACGGAATAGCAATGCGGATGCGCGGATACGCGAGCTGTTTTCCGGTATTGAGTCAATCAACATTGTGTAGCCGTCGATAGCGTTCGTTGGTTTTCCCAAACTCAACAACGACCAGCAGTCGCCCAACCTTGCTTGGTGAATCAGCGTCGGGTCTGCAGATGACACAAGCACAGGTTTGTATTCAGCACGCGCCTGTTCATATTGACCAAGCTGGTTTAAGCATTCACCGCGCAAGAAATGAACTTGCTCTCGTATGTCGAATGGTACGGTTTGGATTTCTTTAGTGTTTGATTCCTGTGTTGGATTTTGTTGTAGCGATGTTTCGGCATTGAGCAGTAGCGACAAAGCGTCTTTCGCTTCGCGCAAGAGTAAATGATTCTGTGCCTGACGCACTGTTGCAATCGTGTAGGTGTTTCGTTGAGGAAACAACGTACGTACTTGCTCAAATGCAGTAATAGCCGCCTTATTATTATTCTTTAATTCTGCTATCTGACCTAACCAAAAAAGTGCATCGTCGGAGTATATACCATTTGTTGAAGCTGATACTGTTTCAAGTACCGGAAGGGCGTCATCATAGCGTCCGGTTTGAATCATGGAAATCGCTTGCCAGAATAGAGCATAGTGTTGCAGTATTGTGTACGACGTGTCGCTTCTCCACATATAATTATTCGCTGCGGATTCTGCGGTTGATGCAAAGAAGAGGGCGGATTGCTGATAGTCGAGCCGTTCGTATGCGATTGCTGCACGCGCTTGGTGTGCAAACGGTGCGTAGGGTGAACGCGGATGTGATAGGATGAAACCGGTTAATGCTTTATCGGCAAGTGCAAAGTCACCGTTACGCATATCTGTTCGTGCATGGTCAAACGCAAGTTGTTCTTCCACCGATGAAGCGGGGTAACGGAGCATAATCATCCGCATACCGTCTTGGGCACGGCGCACCGCACCAACTCTATCGAGCAGGAGTTCCTTGGCGATACGTATCGAGCCGCTCTCTACATGAGGTGATAGCAACTGTGCGTGAAGACGCACTGCGCCACAGAGGAGCAGAACCGCAAGAATTGTACAGGTGGTTCTCTTCATCCTTGAATGATTTGGAATTATCGTATATGCTGCGGATGCAAGATACTCAGAATAACGATTTTGCACACGGTTTTGTATTCCACATTCAGTTTGTGGATTACGTAGGGATACTGATTCCGCGTTTTTCCAATGCCCATCGAAACACGTTAATATACATATCCGCACTGCGTTTCGATTCGTTCTGCTGCGCCATAGCATTTACCCGCAAAGTGTCCCAGTGCGGCTGAGCTTTATAGTAATACACTGCTCTACTAACAGCATTCACCAAACTCTTTGATGAATATTGAGTAAAGGTAAAACCAGTTCCCGTGCCTTGTTGCGGGTCATATTCCTGAACCGTGTCGGCAAGTCCTCCCGTTGCCCGCACAATAGGAATTGTCCCGTATTTGAGTGCATACATTTGTGTCAGACCGCATGGCTCGAAAAGTGAAGGTACGATTAAGTAATCTGATGCTGCAATCACTTGATGTGAGAGTGCGTTATTATATCCTGTCATTACCAATGCACGGGTGGGATACTTTTTACCCATATACCGGAAGAAATCCTCGTAACGTTTTTCGCCTGAGCCAAGAATCAGAAATCGAACCCGCCCGCTTGTAAGCAACTGTTCCATTGATTTTTCAAGGAGTGCGATTCCTTTTTGATCTGTCAATCGCGACACCATTCCTATAACGGGTAAGTCGTTTTTTAAATCATACGTCGGAATTGCCTCGCGAAGCAATTTCAGTTTATTCTCTGCTTTCTCTTCTAACATTTCGGGGGAATACTGTTTGATTAAATGAGTGTCAATTTCCGGATTCCATTCCGTTTCGTCAATCCCATTCAGTATCCCGATGACATCGCCGCCACGCGAGTTTAAGTAATCCTGCATTCCTTCGCCGTTATTCGTCCATCTAATTTCGTACGCATACGTCGGGCTGACAGTGGTGATTTTATCAGAAAACATCAATGCGGTCTTCATCATGTTCACGACGGAATCATGTTCAAACCAAGAGCCGCGAAAATTTTGGGTACCGAATCCCGCATATTCCATCACACGTCGCGGGTCGCTCTGCCCTTGATATGCCATATTATGGATGGTGTACACGCCTGCACAACGGGCAAACAATGGGTCATACCTATAATGTGTTTTTAGAAATGCCATTGCAAAACCGGTGTGATAATCGTGTGAATGAATAATATCGGGACGGAAATTCAACGCCTTGCACACTTCAAAAACCGCTCTGCTCAAAAAGACAAACCTGCGGTCGTTATCGGCAAACCCTTCGGGATTACCGTAAATCCCCTTGCGGTCGAAATAATCTCTTGATTCGAGAAAATACACTGGAACAGTTGAGTTGGGAAGAGTGCCAATCCATAACCGTGCGTATTCGCGCCACGTGCTGATTGGAACACTGATGATAATATCGGTTGGAATAATATTAAACTTCGATGTGTCAATATCACGATACTTCGGAAGGATGATGATTGTCTTATGATCATCTTTTTCCCAATCCTTAGGCAAAGAAGACACAACGTCGGCAAGCCCGCCCTGTGGCTGGGGTTGGAGCGCGACGCCACGGTCATCTCGTGCAACAAGGCCACCACCGACGCCGGTCGCCTGGCCGAGTTCACCGGCCAGGCCGACATCC
>JAEUSO010000234.1 GCA_016788605.1 Candidatus Kapaibacterium sp.
TCGTTGGGTTTTTTATCTAAAGAATCACTTGGGTTTTCTGTAGGATTGTCATTGTGATCTTTACACCCATTTAATAAGTTAAGTAGCGTGCTACATATCAATATGGCATACAGTAATTGTTTCATATTAGCTACTTACCTGTGTTAGTTGCTGAATCAATCTGCTGTTGCAAACGCTCATTTTGTTTTTTGAGTTCAATCACATAGAGTGTCAGTTCTTCTACTTTTTGGAGTAGTTTCACTTGCATGTCGCCCACAGATACTCCGTTTTCTTTTACTTCCTTCTCGCTTGGAATGCCGGGCAAGTGTCCGTTTTCCGTTATTTCTGCGGGAATTGGTAGTATTTTAGTTTGGTAATAGCATTACGGGGGACTAACACTGAGGTTTGATGATAGGTTGAGCGGGTTGTATAATGCAAAAATCACATGAAGCGGGAAGAACGTCACTACGTGAAAACTACGCATTACCCTGCTTTGCGTAGAAAATACGTAGTACAGAACAAGGTGTGTTGGTTACAATGTATCAGTGCAGCAGCGATTGAAGGTAGTGGATGAGGTTCTCTTTCGGGTCGAGTCCGAGTTTGGTGCGGATATTCTTCCGGTGACCTTCCACAGTGCGGACACTAAGCCGCATAAGTCCGGCTATTTCCTTGCTTGATCGGTTCGTGCACAGGTAGGTGCATATCGTCATTTCGGTTGTGCTAAGCTGCGGGTGCTTTTGCACCAGGATATTCTTTAACTGGTTATGCTCATGCAGAAGCGACTGTTCAAACGTATTAAGATCATCCAATCCCCGCAGTTGCGAGCGCAAGCCCGCGGGCAGCAACGCGAGGTGTTCGTATAACTCTTTCAGCGTTTCGTATTGCATGTGCGCCACTTCCTCGGCGGTATTCAGGATTATCTCGCGCTTCCGCAGGATGTGTTCGTAGGCAAGCGAGAGCATCCGGCTCAACTGTTCATTGGCGTGTTCGAGTTCGGCAATCTTTTTCCGTAATTCCCGAATTTGCGGTTGATGTTTGTTGCGTGTAGCCATTGTACTGCACTGTACATGGGTGGAACATGATTGCTGCAAAATTAGAACCGCATTGCAACCTCGCAACAGGAATCCCGCAAGCGGCAACCTATATTTGCACTCCATTATAAGCAAACAATACGTATGAGCGAGCATCAGCATAACGACTTAGTACAGCGGAGGATTGAGGAATTGCACCACCTGCGCGAAGCGGGCATAAACCCGTATCCTGTTGCGTTCGGTAAAACACATTCAACCGGCGAAGCACGAAACCTCTTCAGCGACGAGCAACCCGACGCACATCCGGTTGTTGCCGTCGCCGGACGTATCATGGCTATCCGGCGCATGGGCAAGGCATCGTTCTTTCAGATTCAAGATGAGACAGGTCGCATTCAGTGTTACCTGAAAAAAGACGATCTGCCGGACTTTTACGATCATTTCCGCCTCTTTGATATTGGCGATATTGTTGGCGTTGAGGGCTATGTGTTCAAAACACGCATGGGTGAAATCAGCGTTCACACAACCGCACTCCATTTGCTGTGCAAGTCAATCCAACCGATACCGATTGCTAAAGAAGAAACCGATGCCGATGGCAACACCGTTATCTATGATGCCTTTGCCGACAAAGAATTGCGCTACCGTCACCGCTATGTTGATTTAATTGTGAATCCTCATGTCCGCAAGGCGTTTGTTCAGCGCAGCACGGTAATCAGCACTATGCGCCGTTACTTTGATGAACGGGGATGGATGGAAGTTGAGACACCGATTTTACAGCCAATCTACGGCGGTGCCACAGCGCGTCCGTTTGTCACGCACCACAACGCACTCAATATCCCGCTCTACTTGCGTATCGCCGATGAACTCTATTTGAAACGTTTGATTGTCGGCGGCTTCGAGGGCGTGTATGAAATCAGCAAGAATTTCCGTAACGAGGGAATGGACAAAACACACAATCCCGAATTCACGGCAATGGAAATCTATGTGGCGTACAAAGATTACCTGTGGATGATGGATATGGCGGAAGACCTGCTGCGAACCGTGTGCTTTGCTGTTCATGGCTCGCATACAACAACCGTTGGCGGTACGGAAATTTCGTATGCCGAACCGTTTCGCCGCATTCGCATGATGGATGAAATCGCCAAGGCGGCTGGTGCGGATGTGATGGGTATGAGCCGCGAGGACGTGCTTGCACTCTGCCGCTCGCACAAGATTGACGTAGCGGGCAATGCACCGTGGTCGAAACTTGTTGATGAACTCTTCAGTTCTCTTGTTCAGCCAAACCTAATTCAACCGACCTTTGTTATTGACTATCCGGTTGAGATGTCGCCGCTTGCAAAGGCGCACCGTACTGATGCCGGCTTGGTCGAGCGTTTCGAGCTGTATATCAACGGAGCGGAAGTGGCAAACGCATTCAGCGAGCTGAACGACCCGATTGACCAACGCCAACGCTTGGAACAGCAAGCGCAGCAACGCGCCGACGGCGACGACGAAGCAATGGTTGTGGACGAGGACTTTCTCTTTGCTATAGAAACAGGATTGCCCCCGACAGCGGGAATGGGCATTGGCATTGACCGATTAGTAATGACACTTACCGACAACGACTCAATCCGCGACGTTCTCTTCTTCCCGCAGATGAAACCGGAACGGTAGGACGTAGAAATATCCAATAAGGAACTTTAACGAATGGGATTAACCCGATACGACGAACAGTACCATTTGAACCGACCTGATACCACACACGGACACGTTGTGGAAACACCGGAATACCCGAAGCGGTATTTGCTGCATACGCTCTTGTTTTTCCTGACGTTTGCATCATGCACGTTGGCAGGATTATCGTGGATGGGAGGCAACATCGAGAACCCCGCCACGTGGCTGAACAGCATTCTCTATGCCGCCTTGATGATGGGCTTTATTGCATCACATGAATTCGGACATTACTTTGCTGCGCGATACCACGGTATTGATGCCACACTGCCGTATTTTATTCCGATGCCATTCTTGTTTGGCACAATGGGAGCGGTTATTCGCACACGTTCGCCATTCCATTCGCGTGCCGCGCTTTTCGATGTTGGCATTGCCGGACCGCTTGCGGGATTTGCGGTATGTGTTGCCTATTTGATTATTGGTTTTGTAACGCTACCGGGTATTGACTACATATACCAAATCCACCCGGAGTATAAACTTTTTAATAGCGGACATATCCCTGTCTTTGGGATGACCTTCGGCGATAGCATCTTGTTTCACACTCTCGCTGCCATTTTTAGTAATTCAAGCGGTTTTATGCCGCCGATGAACGAAGTATATCACTATCCGTTTCTCTGTGTGGGTTGGTTCGGACTGTTTGTTACATCGCTCAACCTTCTGCCAGTTGGTCAACTTGACGGCGGTCACATACTCTATGCAATGTACGGCAAACTGCAAGGCATCGTGGCTCGCATAACTATCTACCTCATGTTCATCCTTGGATTGAGCGGCTTATTAGTAACCGTTCTCGCACTCTTGCAGACAACGGAAAACCCCGATTCACTTTTCACATTCTTACAGGAGTCGTTTCTCCCGCCGTTGATGTGGCTAAAAGTGAATGCTCCGGTATTGCTGACAGGGTGGGGCGGATGGATGTTCTGGGCGCTTTTTGCACGATTCTTCTTCAAGCCCAATCATCCAGACCTCTCAAACGACGAACCCATAGATAACAGGCGGATGATACTTGGTTGGGTTGCGATTCTCATTTTCGTAACAAGCATTTCCTTGAATGGAATCTATGAATCGGAGCCGGATGTTAATGCAATACCGTTTATGAAGAGTGACAGTAAACAAGTCATAAATATTACTCCTCAACAACCAACACAACCATCACGGGATGCAGCACTCACTCCGCACCTATAATACATTCGGGTTCGATGCGTATGCCAACCGTGTCAGCATTCTACGTACGGTTGATGATGTGCATTCGTTGGTTGAAAGCGGCGCTATGTCGGCGGGCAATGATGTTCTTGTTATTGGCGGCGGTTCGAACATCCTGCTAACCCGCAACGTTGAGCATGTTGCATTAATGCAAATACGCGGTATTGATATTCTCTTCGAATCAGAGCATGACGTAACGGTGCGTTTTGGTGCAGGTGAGAACTGGCATTCCTGTACCGAATGGGCGGTTGCCCACGGTTATGGCGGTATCGAGAATCTTGCATTAATTCCCGGAACAGTGGGCGCAGCACCAATACAGAACATCGGTGCGTATGGGGTTGAACTTGTTGATTCATTTCTATCCCTTCAGTATATCCACACCGAGACGAATGATAGCGTAATGGTCAATAAGGGTATTTGTGAATTCGGCTACCGCGATTCGATATTCAAACATGCGTTGAAAGGTTCGGCGATTATCACCGCCGTGACGCTGACGTTGTCGAAACAACCTTCTGTCAATGCTGACTACAAGGATGTTCGGATTGAACTTGAACGACAGGATATTGCATCGCCGACGATTGCCGATATTCACCGAGCCGTGGTTGCAATCCGTCAAGCAAAATTGCCCGACCCCGCAAAGATTGGTAACGCCGGAAGTTTCTTCAAGAACCCTGTTGTTGCAAAAGCAGTGTACGAACGGATTAAGCAAGAATATAACGAGAATCAATCCGGACTTTCCGTACCGCACTATGTTGTTGATTCCGACTCCGTTAAAATTCCCGCTGCATGGTTGATTGAACAATGCGGATTCAAGGGAATCCGTCGTGGGGCGGTCGGTGTACACGAGCGGCAGGCACTTGTGCTTGTTCATACAGGCGGCGGGACCGGCGCGGACATCTACCGTCTTGCCGAAGAAATTCAATCAACAGTCGAAGACCGGTTCGGCATTCACTTGACGATGGAAGTCAATATCATCTAAGTTCATGAAACCAACACAACACACACTTGGCGAACTACGCAACTCAGGTTATACGGTTCTAACTGCCAAAGAGGAAATGAGGCGTAATGTGATACGCAAATTGCGATCCAAGGAGACGCTTTTTCCGGGAATCGTCGGGTTCGAGGATACGGTTATTCCGCAGATTGTCAATGCGCTTCTCGCCAAACACGACATTTTATTGCTCGGACTTCGCGGTCAGGCAAAGACACGCATTGCACGATTGTTAGTGAACTTCCTTGATGAATATACGCCCGTTGTGCGCGGCTCGGAAATTCACGATAATCCCTTTGCTCCGATATCACTCTATGCCCGCACAATGGTTGCCGAGCACGGCGATGAAACACCGATAGAATGGATACACCGCAGCGAACGCTACGGCGAAAAACTCGCAACTCCCGACGTAAGTGTTGCAGACCTGATTGGCGACATAGACCCGATAAAGGCAGCAGCAAACAAGCTGTCGTATTCGCACGAAGGCGCAATACACTATGGTATTATTCCGCGCACGAACAGGGGAGTGTTTGT
>JAEUSO010000235.1 GCA_016788605.1 Candidatus Kapaibacterium sp.
AACCATGGTGGCATCTTTCGCTCACAAAACAGATATTCATCGGCTTGGCGGTCGGTGCGTTTATCGGCTGGCTCGGTTGGGCGGGATACATTCCCAAAGAATGGGCGATGAACCTGAAGTTCCTGCGCGAAATGTTTATGAATCTCATCAAGAGCATTATTGCGCCGTTGGTGTTTTCATCCATCGTTGCGGGGATTGCGGGCGGCGGCTCCTCGAAGCAAGTAGGGCGTATCGGCGGCAAGGCGATTCTCTATTTCGAGATTGTCACCACACTTGCACTTGTTGTCGGATTGCTTGTTGTGAATCTTACGCATCCGGGCGCGGGGCTTACTCTCAGCGGTAGTGGCGATGAAGCAAAGGCGTTCGCGCAATACCATCCCAAAACATTGCAAGAAATCTTCGTTCACATGTTTCCGTCAAGCATTATCAAAGCAATGGTCGAAGGCGATGTGTTGCAGATTGTGATGTTCTCGGTGCTGTTCGGCATGGCTCTCTCTGCAATCGGCGAGAAAGCCAAGCCCGTGGTGCAATGGTGCGAGTCGCTTGCCAATGTCATGTTCCGTTTCACTGAACTTGTCATGCGCTTTGCCCCGTTCGGCATCGGTGCTGCAATGGCGTTCACGATTGCCCATCAGGGTCCTGAGGTGTTGAAAAATCTCGGTGCGTTGGTCGGCTCGCTCTACGTTGCGCTCATCCTTTTCGTGGTGATTGTCTTTGGCGCAATCGCACTTCTCATCAAACTTCCGCTGAAACAGTTCTTCCGTGCTGTGCGTGAACCATTCATGCTGGCGTTTGTCACAACAAGCAGCGAGAGCGCACTGCCCAAGGCGATGGAGAACATGGAGCGTTTCGGAGTGCCGAAGAAGATAGTCGGGTTTGTGATGCCGCTCGGCTACTCGTTCAATCTCGACGGCTCGACGCTGTATCTTGCCATGGCATCGGTGTTTTTAGCGCAGGCGGCGGCTTCAACAACAGGAAACGTGATGCCGCTTGAAACACAAATCACCATGATGATTGCATTGATGCTGACATCGAAAGGCATCGCCGCTGTGCCGCGTGCTTCATTGGTCGTGCTGATGGCAACTGCCACAAGTTTCATCCAACCGCCCGAACTTGTATATATCGGCGTGGCGCTCATAATGGGTGTGGACGAGTTCATGGACATGGCGCGGACATCGGTGAACCTGTTGGGTAATTGTCTTGCAACGGTTGTGATTGCACGGTGGGAGCATGAGTTCGACTACGCAAAGGCGCACGCATTCGGCACGGGACGCGAAACCTTGATTGAGGAAATGCGCGGCGAGCAGAGTTACAGTGAATAAGCCGTTGTTATCAGGTGGCGATACCATTATTGTTGTCTCGGCAGCGGTGTTCTTAGTTGCGGGCGGTATCATGCTGTATTCGCATCTTGCGAAAGACACCACCTACACACAGAATGCGAACTACGCTTTGATGACCGATATCTACACACTTTATCCAACCGCGTCAGCCGAGATAGTTATGCTTGGTGATTCGCATACCTTTGGCATCAATTGGTCGGAACTCTTTGCCAATCCGCGTATTATCAACCGTGGCATTCGCGGCGACATCCTTCCGGGCATGAGCCACCGTTTGGATGCAGTCATTGCATTGCGTCCGCATACTGTGTGCATCATGGGCGGCATCAACGACATCTACGCCAATTACACCGTTGCAGACATACTTGATGAATACACACAGGTTGTGGAAGAACTGCGCGCAAAGAAGATTCGCGTTGTGATACAAAGCACGTTGTGTATTGCTCCATCCTACTCGGCGATGAACCGGACTCCTGCTTCGGTGAATGCGATGGTGCAAGAGATAAACACGGGTCTTGAACAGCTTGCCCGCACATCAGGGGCAACGTATCTGAACATCAATGCCGGTCTCTGTTCGGGTGGTGCGCTCAACAAGGAATTCACCGTGGACGGCATCCACCTCAACGCCGCCGGTTACGCCAAATGGAAAACGCTGCTTGCAGGCGTACTTGAGAAATAGTATTCGTTTCGACTCTGCTTAACGAACGGAGAAAGATAAGATAAGGGATAACCTCGTGGAGTTTTGCAAACGGTATTTGTTGGAAGCGCAACGCAAGAGTGGTTTGGTGGAAGCGGGCTGCACTTTCCGGCATAATGAGGGAATGGGCGGAGGGGAAAGGTGCGGTGCCGTCTGCGGAGCAATGTATGGCGGTTGATTGGGGATTATACACACTTGGCATGGTGGTTGCCGTTCGGATGGTATTGATGATTTATACCACAACGGTCATGGATGAACAACAAACAACAAACGGTACGCAGCGCACAGGGCGGTCGCGAGCGCGCAGCCGCCATCAGCCGATGCAATCAACCCAACAATCTCACACTCACGGAGGAGTTATTATGAATGTTCCGTTTCTGGACTTGAAAGCAAACTATTTGCCCATGCGCGAGGAAATCCTTGGCGAAATAACCGAGGTGCTTGATAACACCGCGTATATCTTGGGTCCGAAAGTCAGCGCGTTTGAAACCGCGTTTGCCACAATGCACGGTGTGGACCACTGCGCGGCGGTAAGCAGCGGAACGGATGCCAACCATCTTGCACTGTGGGCATTGGGCGTTGGTCCGGGCGACGAAGTTATTATGCCGGCGAATACGTTTGTTGCCACCGCATGGGGCGCAACACTCTGCGGTGCTACACCGGTGTTTGTGGATTGCGATCCGAGAACATACAACATTGACCCCGCAAAAGTAGAAGCAGCCATTACCCCGCGGACAAAAGCCATTGTCGCAGTTCACCTTTATGGTCAGCCCGCGGATATGGATGCGCTTCGCACGATTGCTAATAAACACCGAATCGCTTTGGTGGAAGACGCGGCGCAAGCCCACGACGCACAGTACAACGGCAAGCACGTTGGCGGCTTGGGTGATATTTGCTCGTTCAGTTTTTATCCGGGCAAAAACCTCGGCGCGTATGGCGAAGGCGGTGCGGTGACAACAAATAATCCCGACCTTGCACGCAAAGTGAAAATGCTGCGCGAGCACGGCTCGGAGCGGAAGTATTACCACGAAACGTATGGCACAAACTACCGCATGGAAGCGATTCAGGGAGCGGTGCTTGGCGTAAAAGTGAAGCACCTGCATACGTGGACGGAAAATCGCCGTCGTGTGGCTGCCCGCTATAACGAGTTACTTCGCGATGTTGAGGAAATCGTATTGCCTTACGAGGCGCATAATACTCGGCATGTGTATCACTTATATGTGATTCAAACCGATAACCGCGACGCATTGCAAAAGCACTTATCAGAATGCGGTATTGCTACCGGATTACACTATCCTGTGCCGCTGCACATGCAAAAGTGTTTTGAACATTTGGAGTATAAGCAAGGTGATTTCCCCGTCAGCGAACAGCTTGGCGCGCAGTGTCTCTCGCTGCCGATGTTCCCCGAAATGACCGACGAACAGGTGCGCCACGTTGCAGAAAGCGTCGTTGCTTACTTTGCCTCGAGCACTGCTGCGAAAAGTACGCTCTCGAGTGTGACTGTATAATGATTAAACCGTGAGTGCCGCACGTTTATTGGAAACCGGCACACTGACATGCAGGATGCACACAATGCTCAGGGACTTTGGCGAATTGCCGGAGTCCCTGATTTGTTTTGCGACGCGGATGAAACAAGAGGTAGTCCACACGGTTGTTGGTGATGGAGTTGCACCCGCCGTATAACTAACTACATTCACTACGTATGAGAGCAATACAGATATTTTTCATTGCACTCCTTGTTCCGTTCATACCCACAGCGACCTTGATTTCGCAACCGATGATGCTTGATGAGCGTTTTGGCGACGGCGGTCGGTTTATTACATCGGTTTCTGATTACAGCGATTATGCACTATCAACAACACCGGTTAGCGATGCCGGAACGCTTACCTGCGGATTTTACATTCGTGATATAGCCCGCCCATACACCGGTGCGGGATACCTGATGAAGGTTCGTGCGAATGGAATGCTCGACAACCGTTTTGGTAACAGCGGTTTTCTTCGTGATACACTTGCCGGAACGCTTGCATTTCTGAATGCAGTGGAAATGCCAAACGGAAACATACTCCTCATAGCGGGCGGTCAGATAAGTCCGACCGGGAGTGTTCAATATCCAATACTCTACCGGTTATTACCAACCGGACGACCGGATACAAACTTTGGCAATGGCGGCAGGTTGATTTTGCTTGATAACCCGCGCACAGGTATTGGCGATATCCGCCGGATGTCCGACGGGAAATACATCGTATCATGTAGTTTCTTCGATGGTGCGTCGGAATTTGATGCTGGATTGATGCGCCTGAATATGGACGGCACACCCGACTCAACATTTGGTATCAACGGTTTCCGTGTGTATCACAATCCCATACTCTATGACCTTTGCGAGGGAATGGAATTGCAACCCGACGGTAAGGTAGTGATGATATGCAGGCAGTATATGAAATATGATCAGAGTGTTGTGGCAATCTATCGCATGAATAGCGATGGCTCGGTGGACAGCAGTTTTGGAACGTATGGCAAAGTCATTGTGCGAAGTCCGCTGAGCGAAGGATACTGTGCAATGACGGACGTACTCATTCAACCCGACGGGCGGATTATCACCACGGGATATGCGTATTCGGGTTCAGTTGTTTGGTACACAAACATATTTATGATTGCCCGCTACATGCCCGACGGGCGACCCGACTCATCGTTCGGAACAAACGGTATTGCAATACACGACATTGCCCCCGGCGAAGAGCACTCGGTTGCTTCGGCATTGCAACCCGACGGGAAGATTCTCATTCTTGGGAATGTCGGTGCGCCGTTTCCTGTGTTTCAGTCATATAGTGGAGTGGTGCGCTTGCTGAGCGACGGTCGGGTGGATTCTTCATTCGGTGTGAACGGAGTCATCGTCACCGACCTGACCGGAACGGAAGGTCAAGGTGTAAGCGATATTCATATCACACCCGACAACGGTTTCATGATTACCGGACATGGGTATGAAGATAATTGGAACGGCTATTTCAATCTCGTTCTTGTGAAGTACTCGCCTCAGTTCGTCAGTTCTGTCGAATTGCAATCAACCGACGAACCATTTGCCTATCCGAATCCTGCCACCACACACATCCGAATTGCAATCCCAACCGACGCAACAGGTGAACATCACCGAGTTACACTATTTGATATGCTTGGCAATGCGGTGGCGGAATCAACAACGGGAATATTGCACATAACCAACCTTGCAGCAGGACAGTATATGGTGCGGATGGAATACGAAACTTCAACGGAGGTTGCAGTGAAGTATCAGACAGTAATGATTGGTCTATAATGGTTGATTAAACGTTGTTCTGAAAAAAACAAAAGGCAATCCTTTCAGCGGGATTGCCTTTGATGTTTCGCGTTGTGTTTATAGCG
>JAEUSO010000236.1 GCA_016788605.1 Candidatus Kapaibacterium sp.
ACAACAGGCGCGCCCGCAACCGCCATGTAGGCATCACCGATGGTTTTGATTTTCTCCAAGCCAAACTCGCGCATCACACCATCGGCAGCGGTGAAGATTGCATTGAGTAAATGCACAAGTTGTTGCGCGGAAATGGTTGTTGAGAGTTTGGTGAACTCCACAATATCCATGAAGAGAATAGACACGCAATCAAAGGTGTCAGCGATCGGGTTCTCACCTGCAATGAGACGTATTGTGATTTCTTCGGGGAGGATGTTATTGAGAATATTCTCGCGCTCTTGGAAGCGTGTTCGTTCTAATGCCATTTGTTGCATTCTTTCAGCTTCACGCCGTTCTGACTCAATTTTATCGGCATGACGTTGCGCACCTTCTATATTGATTTTCTCTTTTAGTATCTCGTATTTGTCACGGGCTTGATATGCTCTTTCCCAATCGCCAACTGATTTATATAGTTGGTTCAGGGAATCATAGGCGGCTAATTCAGTACTTTTAATCTGATGGTTTTGGCTCAGGTCAACTGCTTGCTGAAGGTAGCTCTCTGCCAATGAGGGTGAGTATCCGGCAAAGGCGGGCTCTGCATATAAATCACCCAAACCATTTAGCCAGTGTATCTGCGGGTACACCGCTCCGATTTCGATGGATTCTTGAAGCGCTTGTAATAAAAACTCTAATGCTTTGTTAAAGTCCCCAATACTTTTATATGCATGTCCGATGTTGCCCCTGCTAACAACCGCATCACGTTTTCTTCGAGCAGATTCCTGCATCGTAAGCGCTCTTCCATAATAATCGAGCGCGTGCTCATACTCATGTAGCCGGAAGTGCAAACCTCCAATCGTGCTGAGTGCAAATGCCATTGCCGACGTATCGCCTAATTCTTCGAACATCGCAAGCGCACCACGGAATAACTCTAATGCACGTGAATGGTTCGATAATGCTTGATGTACGATGCCCGTGTTAAGAGTGTATGTTGCAACTCCATCCTTGTTGTCAAGCGTTGTGTATATATCCAGTGACTTTTGAAAAAATGTAAGGGCGGAAGGGTAGTCCGATAGCTCCTTATATGCAACCCCCATCCTTCCATACACCCAAGCATTTTGACGCGCGTCGCCAAGCCGCGTGCTTATCGTTTCAGCATTGCGAAGAAATTCCAAAGCGGTTGTATATTCTGACGCACTCAGATGAGCCGCGCCTAAGTCGGAGAGTATGCCCATTTCTGAAACATCGTCATGAAGTTGTGTTACCATCGAAAGAGCTTTTTCGGCATGTTGAATTGATTTTTGTACATCCCCATTATTAAGCTCGATAACACATAACCGACGGTATGCGTTTGTAAGGTTTTTCACAATGGAGTACATCGGCGATGCCTTATCCATGGTGAGTGTATGTGGTGCTGCTTGTACTATTGGTTCAAGTTGGGAAATTACATTGGTGGCTAACATTGCAGCACGGTCGAATGATGAATCATCAAATGCTGTACGTGCCTCGTCAAGTTGCCGACCTGTCGTTGCAATAAGTTCTGATACAGTATCCATTATGTTCTCTCCAAGAAATATGTCTTCATTGTTCCTTTGCCTTTGATGTCGTGGTTGCCGCGAGGGTGGGTTGAGGGAAACCAGATACACCTGTCTCACCATCGCAAAATACGACGGATGACACCGTGCTGTTCAATTCTGAAACTGCCGACTTCCGTAAGTTGCAATCTTTACAAAAGAAGCCAATTCAAATTCCCATCATGCTCCAAGTTATTCAACATCAGAAATCAGGCGAGTTGCTCGTCGAGGAATTGCCAACGCCGACCTGCAAACCCGGCGGTATTCTTGTCCGTACAGCTGCGTCGCTTATCAGCGCGGGGACGGAACGCACATCGGTGACGAATGCACAGTCGTCGCTTATCGAGCGCGTGCGTAAGCAGCCCGAAGCCGTGAAGCAAGTGCTTGACATGGTGAAGAAGGACGGGCTTGCCACAACATTCACCAAGATTCAAAACAAACTCGATTCGTATAAAACACTTGGCTATAGTGCGGCGGGCATCGTGGTGGAATCGCGCTGTAATGAGTTTGCCGCAGGCGATAGGGTTGCATGTGCCGGAGCGCAATACGCCCACCACGCCGAGTACATCAGCGTTCCGAAAAACCTTGCTGTCAAACTGCCCGATAGCGTCTCATTCGACGAAGCGTGTTACACCACGCTCGGTGCAATCGCCTTGCAGGGCGTGCGCCAAGCCGACGTGCGATTGGGCGAAACCGTGATGGTTATCGGACTTGGGTTGCTTGGTCAGCTTACGGTGCAACTGCTCAAGTCGTCGGGCTGCCGTGTTGTGGGATTGGATGTGAACGAATCGCTCTTCGAACGCGCGTACCGATACGGCTGCGACCTCTGCGTGAAAAGCGATATGTCATCGGTGGCAACAATCACCGCATTTGCGCGGGGTATCGGCGCGGATGCAAGTATCATCACTGCAAGCACATCATCCAACGAGCCGCTGGAACTTTCGCTGCAAGCACTCCGCAAAAAAGGGAAAGTTGTAATTGTGGGTGTTACCGGCATGAACCTGCCGCGCTCGCCATTCTACGAAAAGGAAATTGACATCCGTATCTCGTGCAGTTACGGTCCGGGACGCTACGACCCGCTCTACGAAGAGGGCGGCGTGGACTATCCCGCAGGGTTTGTGCGCTGGACGGAGAACCGCAATATGCAGGCGTTTATAGATTGCATCGCAGCCGGAACAATGGATGTGCGAAGCATGACCACACACCGTTTTGCGATTAGCGAGGCGCAGAAAGGATACGATTTGGTAACGGGAAAGAATCCCGAACCGTCGCTCGGTATTGTGCTGACCTATCCCGACCGCACGGGCGATAACATTCGCTCGGTATCATATAAGCAGCCCTCGTATCCGGCGGGAACGGTAGGCGTGGGGTTGGTCGGTGCGGGCAATTTTGCACAAGGGTCGCTGCTGCCGCCGTTGCAATCCAATAAAGCGGCAATGGTCTCGGTCAGCACATCAACTCCCGCCAACGCACATTCGGTGGCGAAGCGGTTCGGGTTTGCCACTGCCACAACCGACTCCGACGCGGTCATCACCAATAAGGATGTGTCACTTGTTGTTATTGCCTCGCGCCATGATTCGCACGGACGCTATGTGGCAAAGGCACTCGAATCGGGCAAAGCCGTTTTTGTGGAAAAGCCGCTCTGCATCAACCGCGAGGAACTTGCCGTGATTGACCGCATTATCGAAAAGCGTCCCGATGCGCGGGTGATGGTCGGATTCAACCGCCGCTTTTCCGCACCCTTCGCCGACATCAAAAAGTTCTTTGCCTCGCGCCACGACCCGATGAGCATCCACTACCGGATGAACGCAGGATTCATACCCGGTACAAACTGGATACAAGATGCGGCGCAGGGCGGACGTATCATTGGCGAGGCATGCCACATCATTGACTGCATGGTGTATCTGACGGGCGCGCTTCCCGTGCGTATTTATGCCGAGGCAATCGGCACGGCGAATACCGCAGCAATGAATCACGATACCGTAAGCATCAGCATTAAGTTCAGCGACGGCTCGATAGGAACGGTGCATTACTACGCCAACGGCGACGGCGCAATGAGCAAGGAATACTGCGAAGTGTTTTGCGAACAGAAGTCGGCGGTGATGGATAACTTCAAGCGTGTGACAACCTTTGCCGGAAAGCGCATGAACGAGCGGTCGTACAACGGAAGCAAAGGTCACAACGAAGAAATAGCCGCCGTGGTCAATGCACTCCGCAGCGGTACGGCAATGCCAATCGGGTATGCCGAACTCCGCGCCGTAACGGTTGCCACCTTTGCCGCCGAAGAATCGCTTGTCAGCTCAATGCCGGTGAACCTGACCGCCGCGCCGCAGCATGGCTAAGCGTGGATACGAAGAATTGCTTGCACTGCGGCTAACCAATGAGCAAGCGGCATCCGCACAGCGGCACGGTGTGAGTGTCTTGCTTGATAACATCCGCAGTTTGTACAACGTGGGGTCGGTGTTCCGCACCGCCGATGCAATGCTTGTGAAGGAGGTGATACTGACGGGCTATACGCCAGTACCGCCGCGCAAGGAAATCACGAAGACCGCGCTCGGTGCGGACGTAACGGTGCCGTGGCGGTATATGCAATCGCCGGTAGATGCTGTCCGCTCTCTGCAAGAAAACGGTGTGCGTGTGTATGCGGTGGAACTCACCGACGATGCCCGCCGGTTCGACGAACTCCGTTCCGACGACTTCCCTTGCTGCCTTGTGCTTGGCAATGAAATTAGCGGTGTCGGCGAGGATGTTCTTGCGCTTTGCAACGGCAGCGTGGAAATCCCGATGTACGGCGTGAAGCATTCCTTCAATGTGGCGGTGGCTGCGGGCATTGCCATTGTTGCCGCAGTGGAAGCATGGAGGAAGTTGGGGTGATGCCGTGTTGTGTCATTTAATCTATCACTATGAACGTGTATTTGTATTCTTGTGTAGCGGTTGCTTTATACCTGTGCTACCCATTGCAACTATGGGGACATGACAGTAGTAACAATGTTTCGTACATAGAATGTGTTCTATCAAATAACACTCTGCAAGAATGCCGCGAAAGGCATGGCGATAGCGTTTTACTTACCGGCTTAGTTCAGTTTGTATCATACTATGATACTCATAAAGATAAACTGAGAACGTTGCAATCATGGTACACCGATAAGGATATGGACTCACTGCCATTAGGTACGTTTATAATCAAGTCGGGCAGGCGATTTGTTGATACTACATACGTTTATAAATCTTCTGTTGCTACAATTCTCTTGAAAGCATACAGTTGGATTTACATGATCTACAACAATTATCCTGAACACAATCTTGACCGTAATCATAATGTCGGTTTATGGAATGAGAATGATAAAGCATTCTTCTACGATTACTCTCGAACCAACTTTAATAAGTACGATCACGGCGGGAATGAATCAGATTCCGAGTCAGTAGAGTTCAACTCACATCATCACTACAAAGCAATGCATGAGAAACTGAAGGCATGGATACCTCTCTTCTGGAACTTTGGATTAGAGAGTATGCGTTTGAAGAAAATATCCCCCCTCGTTGATGGTGTATATCCCAAACTATTTTCCAGTACTGATAAAGAATTGAATACTCGTTTGCTTGAAGCTATAGCAAGGGACAGCACAATGTCTCAAGCAGAAAAAGACGAGTGGCTACCGACGAAAGTCAATTGTTTGGATTCAATGCGTTCAAACATGCCCCGCAGGTGATAGGAATGATATGCAGCATGACATTCAATTACACGGACTGTAGTTTTGCCATTACCATGAAAGCGTCCCTGCTCAATAACTCAATCGAGCAATGATGTATGGTGCGTGTTACACTGTGGTGCGGGCATTGCCATTCTTGCCGCAGTGGAAGCAT
>JAEUSO010000237.1 GCA_016788605.1 Candidatus Kapaibacterium sp.
ACTTGAACCGCCGCACGGTATTCCTGTTGCAAGGGTGAATTTAGTTCACCAACCCACGAAGCAAGTGGATCCGCCACTGTCGGGTTCGATGCGCTGGCGTCTCATCTCCCATCTTTCGATGAATTATCTATCGCTCACACATCAAGAATCGGCATTGACGGTTCTTCAAGAAATGCTCCGTTTATACAATGTGAGCGATGTTCCGTATATCGAGCGACAGATAGAAGCGATCAACGATGTATCTGTGAAGAAAGTTGTCCGCAGGGTTGGCACGAGTGTAGAACTTGGCTTCCTTCATGGAAACGATGTCACTATCACATTAAACGAAGACAGCTTCGCAGGAGCAAGTGCATTTATGCTTGCACGTGTGCTACATGAACTGTACACCCTCCACTCTCGCGTAAATTCTTTTACCCAGCTTTCTGTACGCGGATTACGTAAAACACATATTTGGAAACGGTGGGATCCGGTGATTCAGATATGATACGTTCTAAAAAACCAAAACGCATCCCGGCAACTATCGAGGAGATGCTTATAGACACACCGTATGAATTTGATTTCTTTCAAGCTCTGCGGGTAATCGAAGCATTGCATCCGGGTACGGTTTCGCCCGGCGATACTGCATTCACCCACCGCGAACCGGTACATTTCACATCACGTGTAAGCAATGCTTTTCCGGCAAGTGAAATCCAAACATTCAAGAAAACGGATGTTACGGACGCTCCTGACTCGATGGAAGTCAATTTTATGGGACTCGCCGGCGTGAATGGTGTACTGCCGCCGTTTGTGACCGAGTTGATAATCAACCAAGAACAAACAACCGATGATTCGTCGCTTCGTGAGTTTCTTGATATTTTCAACCATCGTTTCATCTCCGTTTTTTCTCGTGTACGGCGCACGTACCGCCCCGGTTACACAAGCCATGTACCCGAACGGACTCCAGCTGCAAAGCTGTTTATGAGCATTCTTGGGATTGGAATGAAGTCGCTTCAAAACCGGATGTCAGTGCGCGACATGGAGCTTGTCCCTTTTGCCGGATTGCTAGCCGGCGAGCCGGTTGATGTTCCTACAGTTGAGCATATTTTTACCGAGTTTTGCGGGGCACGCGCTACAGTGAAAGAATATGTCGGTGACTGGTTTGCGATTGACCCCGAACAGCACAGTACGTTAGGAAAGAACAATAGCGTGCTTGGCGTGAACTCGGTTGCAGGTAAAGATGTGTGGTTGCAAACAGCTGGAATACACATCACACTCCACAATATGAGTTTAAGCAGATTTCAAGCACTGCGCCCCGGCGGTTCTGAGCATATTCTGTTCAATGATGTCTTACGATTTACCATCAATGACTCTTGCTTTGCCGATATAACATTATGTCTGCACCCTGATGAAGTTCCTGCTCCAATACTTGGCAATCCGCTCTTACAGTTAGGCAGGTTGCTGTGGTTGAAGTCCGATGTCAACACAGACAAGAAACAACAATACACATTCACATTCCGGTACAAGTGGTAACCCTGACCATACGTATCCGTTGTATAACCCTGTTGCGTACTCACTATGCTCTCACCCGCTGCGGAACACTATAATGTTGTTCCATATCCCACTGGCGCATTGCCGTCGGTAAGCCCTGAACGGCTCTTTGTTATCGGCACTATTTTCGGCATGAATCCCGCAGATGTACGGACTGCACGGGTAGCCGAAATTGGTTGTGGCAACGGGATGCACATCATCCCGTTTGCGGCACGGTATCCTGACTCAACATGTATCGGATTCGATTACGCAAGCCACGCCATTGAAGAAGCACAAACTACAGCATTACATCTTGGTCTTACAAACTGCCGATTTGAATGTAGGGATATAAGAGAGCAGTTTGATGCAGAAACGTTTGATTACATCATCGTTCATGGTATGTACTCGTGGACTCCGCAAGAGGTGCGCGATGCAATACTGCAAACATGCAAACGCCTTCTCAGCCCCAATGGAATTTGCTTCATCAGCTACAATACCATGCCCGGCGGATATGTACGCCAGATGATACGCGATATGATGGTCTATCACACGGCAGGCATTGAATCACCGTCTGAAAAAGTAAAGGAAGCGCGCGCAATTCTGTACTTCGCTGCAAAAGCGAACGAACATTCGCCCGGAACATGGCGGTCGCTCTTGTTTGACGAAGCAAACCGCATTGGAAAGTATCCCGACAACGTTCTTTTCCACGATGATTTATGTGACGACTATAAACCAGTGACATTCACGGAGTTCATCACTCATGCGATGCACAACGGCTTGCAATTTCTTGGCGAGGCGGATATGGTTGAATTACAACTTGAAGTGCCGGAGATGATTAGGAATGTGCTTGCAACCATTGCGTCGAATAACCTGCTTGCCCGCGAGCAATATCTTGACTATATACGCTACCGCCGCTTCCGCCAAACATTACTCGTGCATGATTCATGTGTTGTTGATAGAAACTTATCGGGCGACAGAATACGATCAATGTCGGTGGCTACGCGCTTACGGCTCAAGGATACACGTTCAAATGAAAACGGCGAGTTACTCTATGTCCTCGCTGACTCTGCCAATACCGAAGTACAAACTGAAGATAGATTTATAGCTTCAGCAATCGATATTATTGGTAAACATTTCCCAAGAACATTAGAAATATCTGCTGTTGTCAATCAGACAATAACGAAGTTGGATATTCCTGCCGATGACGGCAAAGTAGCTGAATTGTGGGATACATTATCTGCATTCTTATTGCGCGCGTACTGCAATGATGTTGTGGAGTTCTACCCGATTCCGCTGTTGAGTGTACACACTCTGTCAGAGAACCCAAGCGTATGGGATGTTGCCCGCCGCTTGGCATCAAAGACATCGGTTCTGCCAACACCGCGCCACAATTCATTTGAATACTCAAGTCCGTTTGAATCAGTTGTGATTCAATGCACCGACGGGAGTAGAACTATTCAGGATATAGCACATGAGGTGGATAGTGCCATACAACAGGGCATCATACCAAGACCTGCAACCGATACGAATACTACTGTTGAGGCAGTTCGTACTTTCCTTCAACGACTCCGCGACGAAGGACTCATTGTAGCATAGCCGAACATGGGGTTAGAGCTACTGCCAAGCGAAATCGCTACAAATTAAAACCGCCTGAAAATGTTGCTTGTGTGCTATGCGAACGGGAAGCATTTTTGCCTGACTGTCACACGTCAAACATCAGACAATTCACAATTTTTTCAGTAGTGTCATTCACTACATTATTTGACAATGGGGATTTATGGATACAAATGTTCGGCTATTAGTTGAAAAACTCAATCTTACCTGTCGCAAGGCATTAGAGCGCGCTGCGGAAATCTGCGTGAAGCAATCTCACTATGCTGTGGATATAGAGCATTACCTGCTTGCTTTACTTGAAATGCAAAACAACGACCTTGAGTTAATGCTCTCGACGTTCAATATCACGAAAGCGGATGTGAAACGCGATGTGATGTATTCGATGAGCAAACTGAAAAGCGGCAACACCCGCACGCCAAGTGTTTCTAATCATTTAGTGGACATCTTCGCCGAAGCACGCAAACAGGCATTGGAACAGACCGGCTCTGAAACGATTCGCTCCGGCATGATTCTCATGGCACTCTATAACAACGATGCCCTGCGTAAGTTGATGATTGAGGTTTCGGCAAGCATGGCGTTTGTCACACGCGAGTTCCTGAAATCCGAGATAAAGAACATCATCAAAAACTCGTTTGAAGACCGCGACGACGCACCGCAATCAGGTGATGATGCTGGCGTTCAGAGTGACGGTTCAGCCGGTTCGCAAATGGGTGCACCACGCGGCGCAGCGAATGGTAAAGCACTCGATGCATACACGCAAGACCTTACGGCGCAGGCAAAGTCAGGCGCGTTAGATCCTATCTTCGGACGTGATGCAGAAATACGCCAGGTGATTGATATTCTCACACGCCGCCGTCAGAATAATCCGATTTTAACAGGCGAACCGGGCGTTGGTAAAACCGCAGTGGTTGAAGGTCTCGCACAAAAAATTATCAAAGGTGATGTTCCGCCAATGCTACGCGATGTGTCGCTGCGGAGTTTGGACTTGGGTCTTCTGCAAGCAGGCGCGAGTATGAAAGGCGAGTTTGAAAACCGCTTGAAGCAAGTGATTCAGGAAGTAAAGCAATCGCCAAAACCCGTCATCCTCTTTATTGACGAAGCACATACGATGATAGGTGCGGGCGGCTCGGCTGGTCAGGGTGATGCAGCAAATCTGCTCAAGCCGGCTCTTGCACGCGGCGAACTCCGCACGGTTGCTGCCACGACGTGGGCAGAATACAAAAACTATTTCGAGAAAGACCCCGCACTCACACGCCGCTTCCAAGTGGTGAAAGTAGAAGAACCTGTTGTCGGCTCGGCGATTGATATGGTACGCGGTACTGTTGAGAAGTTCGCACACCATCATAAAGTCCGCATCCTCGACGAAGCCGTGCAACAAGCCGTTAAGCTGACCCACCGCTACATACCGGAACGCAAACTGCCGGACAAAGCAATGTCGGTACTTGACACTGCGTGCGCCAAAGTTGCTATTACTCAAGCAAGCACACCTGCTTCGCTCGAAGCATTGAGTTCCGAAAAGGAATACTTGGAACGCGAACTCGCTACGCTCTCGAAAGAGCATGCAACCACTCCAATCCACAGCGACCGTATCACTGCAATCAAAGAGCGGCTCACCGGTAATAGCGAAGAGACCGTTGCGTTGCAAGCACGCTGGACAAACGAGTTAGAACTTGTAAAAGCGATTGATGCTAAAGCTACCGAAGTTGAAAAAGCTACAGCGGAAAATGCCGAGAACACGCAAACGTTGCTCGACGAACTGACAACGATGCGCGAAGAATTGAAGCAGGTACAAACCGACTCACCTCTTGTGTTACCGTTTGTTGACGGATACACCGTAGCATCGGTTATCAGCGGTTGGACGGGTATTCCTATTGGTAAAATGCTTGCTGATAATGTTGATGCAATCCAAAATCTTGATGATGCAATGGCATCACGCGTGAAAGGTCAGCCGCAGGCAATAGAGGCAATCGGCAAACGGATGCGTACTTCGATTGCAGGACTCAGCGACCCGAACAAACCCACCGCCGTGTTTCTTTTGGTTGGTCCAAGCGGTGTCGGAAAAACTGAAACTGCTCTCACCCTTGCCGATATGTTTTTCGGCGGCGACAGGAATATCACAACGATTGCGATGAGCGAATATCAGGAAGCGCATACCGTTTCGCTTCTGAAAGGCGCGCCTCCGGGCTACGTCGGATATGGTAAAGGTGGCGTACTTACCGAAGCCGTGCGACGCAACCCTTATTCCGTGGTCTTGC
>JAEUSO010000238.1 GCA_016788605.1 Candidatus Kapaibacterium sp.
ACTGTGCGGTGAGTTGCGCAATGGTAGCGTCAAGTTGCTGGTTCACTTCATCGTCACTTACTTGAATACTATCCTCGATTGCCTTGTTGTACATCAGGCGGTCGTTAATCAGTGCATCAAGTACGCGGGTACGCAGTTTGGTGTCGGAGGGATTGATTTCCTTGTTCTGCTGTGCAAGCATATACAACTGTCCGTCAATCTCGGAACGGAGAACGATTTCCTTACCGACGACGGCAACGATTTTATCAAGGACATCGCCCTCGCGCAGTTGTTGTGCGCTGGCGGCAACCGATGCTAAACATACAAGCAGGAAAACGAGAAACTGTTTCATGCACATTGATGAATGATTGAAAAACCAACAAAAATCTACCGCCCCAACGACGAAAGGGCAATGGGAAGATTGCCCTTTCACCGTGATTCTTCCAACAATCTATTGCTTGAAAATACTATTGACTGTATCGAACTGTATTTGCACAGGAAACTTTTCGCGCAGACGGGCAATCCATTGTTCCGAGAGACGCTTTTGCATTAAGTCCTGATATGCAGGTGCAAAGTCGGGAATCGCTTCCTCGAATGTTTTGGTGCGCGGTGGTTGCGTTTCATTCACACGCACAACCGAGAAACCTTTCTCGAACGGGAATGCGGCAATCACGTCACCGCTGCGGGGTTTCATTTGGTCAACCTGTTGGGCAAGTTTGTTATTCTTCACGGATATAACTCCCCACGAACCTTTTTTCTCGCGATAGCCATTGCGTTGTGTGTTCAGTTCGGCAAGTTTCTCAAAATTCTCTTTGGTATTGTTCGCCATCACCTGGTCGTAGAGCGAGCGGGCAAGCGAATCTGACGACACATGGATTTCAGAAACATCGTAGCGATTCTCCGTCATGTAACGGGTGCGCGTGGAATCGTAGTACGAGCGTGCAACGGTTGAATCAAACTTGAGCTTGCTCCATACTTCTTGTTCTTCCACTTTGAAAAGCAGAATACCGTCGCGGAACTCGCGGACAAGATTTGCGAAATCGGGATATTCGGTTTCGAGTGAGGATGCTGCATCGGCGGTGACAAGCGGATCAACCACTTTATTCATCGCGTTGGTAATTCCGCTGCGGTTGAGCGTAACACCGCGCATATCCGTACGCTTGCGAAGCGAGTCGGCAAGCGCACCGGTTGTATAGGATGTTTTCGGTGTTGAGTATATCGTCTTTGCACGAAGGGCATCGTCGAGGTTCTTGTACCATGTCGAGTCGGTCGTCATTTTGGTTGCATCCAATTTGCCGAGGAACTCGGAGAGGACTGCTTCATTCCATTTATACCCGCGCTTTGTTTTTTCGCTTTCGATATACGTGCGCTTGTCATCTTCGAAATAATATTTCTTGTAGAGTTTCTTGACGTTATCCTTTTCTTCGTCGAGGTTGAAGGGCTTGGTTGAATCACGGCGTATAACATGAACACCGTAATCAGTTGATACCCAACCGATTTCACCGTCCTTCAAGCTGAACATTTTTTCTTCAAATGTCGGCATGAGCTTACGCGAATCCTTCTCGAAGCCAAGCGAGCGGGAATAGTATCCGTCAAGGTCGCCGCCCTTTTCCGCGCTTCCTTTATCAACCGACATCTTCATCGCAACAGCAGCAAAGTCCTGTTTCGGTTTATTCTTCAATGCAAAGGTCAAGCTATCGGCGCGTTTCATGGCAGCGGTTGAGTCCTCGCCGTCATACGTTGGCACGAGAATCTGGCTGACACGGATTGCCGTTTTGGGTTGCTCGGCAAGCAGCTTTACCACCAGATACACGTTGCGTGAACGTACCGGTGCCGGATATACCTCTCCGGCTTTCAGTGAGTACGCAACATCTTCCAACGACTTGATGATACCGCCGAGCGATGTCATGTATGGCAGAACACCGCCTTCAGGTTTTGTGGTAACGTCTTCCGAGGAATCTTTAGCAACTTTCTTAAAGTCAGTACCACTCTTCACAAGGTTCAAACATGCCATTGCTTTAGCATACGCCTTTGTGGTGTCAACGTTTTCGCCCTGACCGATGATAAAGACCATCACGCCGACTTGCAATTCACGTTTTCTGCGCTCGACATACTTTTCGATGTTCGGTTCAACAACTTTTTTGTCGAAGAGATATGTTTCTGAAAGAAGTTTGCGGTTGTTGTTGATTTCTTTCACCACCGCCGTATCTTTATCGAACGAACGGGTGAAAGCATCCTTTACTTTCAGACGGTATTTCACATAGAGGTTGAGAAAATCCAGAACGCTGTCGCGCTTCACATTCAGCAGCGGTGTATTGCGGCGGTTCATGTTGCGTTTGAACGCGGTCTCCACCTCGGAATACAAAATTTTTTCATCGCCTATCGTTGCCAGTACTGCGTTCGGGTCAACAGCAGGAGTTTGGTTTTGCAATGCTTTTTTGGGGACTTTGGGCGGTTTCGCAGGTTTCTGCGCCGATGCGGGAATCAACACACAACATGTGATGAATACGCTAATTGCTATGCCAAGAGTGTTACGTGTGAACATATAATTAGATGAATGAATAGTGGTAGTACTCACAGTGAAGCTGCGACGCTACGGACGCAGACAAGACGACCGGAGACGAACACAAACACAGGTGATACGGGTGTGTTTCGACGTCCGGCTTAAAAAACGAACTGCAAATTTACGTGCGGTCGGCGTTTAGGATAATGAATCCTTGTTCAAAATACCGTTCAAAAACGCTTTTCCGGCTTTATTAACATCTCCCGCGCCCAGAGTAATCAACATGTCGCCGGATTGTATAACCGAAGTCAGGTATTCGGGGATTATGGCTTTATCCTGCACATAATGCACATGGCGATGTCCGGCACTGCGGATAGCATTGGCAATCAATTCGCCTGTGATTCCTTCTATTGGTTTCTCACGCGAGCCATACACGTCGGTGACAATCACCTCGTCGGCATCATCGAACGACACAGCAAACTCTTTGATGAAATCGCGTGTACGGGTGTAGGTATGTGGTTGAAAAACCGCAACAACCCGCCTGTTCCATCCGCTCTTCGCCGCTTTCAATGTGGCTTGCACTTCGGTATGGTGATGAGCATAATCATCCACAACGATAACGCCGTCGCGCTCGCCAACTATCTCGAAGCGGCGTAACACACCGTGGAATTCTGCAAGCGCGTGGGCGATGGACTCGAACGGAACGCCAAGCTGCAAACCAGCCGCCACAGCTGCAAGAGCATTGCTCACGTTATGTTTTCCCGGTATGTTCAATCGAAGTACGCCGACTTCTTTGCCAAACGCATACACCGTGCATTCCGACGTGCGCTCGGCATAGGTCGTATTCACGGCGCGAACGTCCGAGTGTGGCGAGAAGCCGTACGTAACAACCTTTTTGTTGATGCTGTGCATGATGTCGCGCACTCCGGTATCATCCATACACGCCACTACCGCCCCGTAGAACGGCACTTTGTTCACAAACTCGATAAAGGTGCGCTTGATGTCGTCAATATCAGCGTAAATATCAAGGTGTTCCGCCTCGATATTCGTCACCACGGCAACGGTCGGCAGCAGTTGCAAAAACGACCGGTCGTATTCATCCGCCTCTACAACCGTCCACTGCCCTTTTCCAAGCCGAGCGTTCGAGCCGCCTAAACCGCGCAGCCGTCCACCTACAATCACGGTCGGGTCAATTCCGGCATTCATCAGCACAAGACCTGCCATCGAGGTGGTTGTCGTTTTACCGTGCGTGCCTGCCACGGCAAGACAGTAATTCAGCCGCGACACCTCGGCAAGCATTTCAGCGCGGCGGATAACGGGAACTTTGAGTTGCATGGCGGCAATCGTTTCGGGATTCGCATCGGGCTCAACCGCACTCGAATACACCACCGCCTCCGCTCCGGCGATATTCTCCGCCGCATGACCAATATGCACCGTTGCACCGAGCGATTGCAAATACTCCGTGTTATCCGACCGCGCCGTATCCGAGCCGCTGACTGTGAACCCTTGCGAGAGTAAAATCTCGGCAATCCCGCTCATGCCAATACCGCCAATCCCAACAAAATGAATATGCTTTACCGAGCTGAACATGGTATCCTGTGTAATTCGTCAATAAAATCCGCATTGCGTTGCGGGGCTGCGAAAATACACTCCGGCTCGCGCAAGATTGGTGTGTAACCGCTTGTTGATGATGGAGGGAAGTTTCACCGTCCACTGCCAGCCGAACATGAAGCGGTTGGTCTCGCTTAGCGGTGCAAATCTTGTTGTGTCGTTCCAGTTGATGTTGATTGTTCCGCCACGGTGGGCGGTCTGACCATTGAAATGCGAGATGTCATAGGGTGCGTCGGAGTTCTGGGCGTGTGCAGTTATTGCCGCCATCATGATAATGGCGATTCGTAGTGTGGTTTTCATGATTGGTCTCCTTATTCGGTTATGATGAGACCTTTGTCGAAAACCTGTGTGCCTATCGTACAACGCAGGTTGTACATCCCCGGTGACAGTGCGTATCGTGCTAAGGGTATTGCCACTATGCCGCCCGATGTTGGATATGTTCCCATGTCGGCGGCTATCGCACCGTTCAGTGAATATAACGACAGTCGTATCTCTCTTTCCTCAACCGATGATACACGTACCGTTAATACACCGCTTTTGCTACACGGTTGGTTGTTGTTGAGTGTGATATTTGTTCTTGTATCATCAATTACTGTTGACAGTACAGAGCTGCGTCCCAAGTATAATGTCAGAAAATCTTCTGTACCATACACAACGGCAATATCGCCGAATCCATCATTGTTAATATCGCCAATAGCATGCACAGATTCATAAGGCTGTCCCTTATAGAATATGGGTATTTTAGCATGAGCATTAGTATCTTTTACGGGATTACTAGAATACAGTAGTAAATGAGGATTGGCACCGCGTACAAATCCATTACTGATGGTATCGGTAGTATTGCCGAGCAGGTAGTGTCCACTTCCTTCTCTTCTCCGCTTCGTCCACCTGAACTGTAAAGTGTTAGTGACAATACTGTATATATCTGTCTGCCCATAAGCGGCAACCAATGTGTGTTCTTTATTGTCCCTACTATGCCAGACAAAACTCGACTCATAGAAATAATACGGAGTGACCTTATCCTTAAATACTTTGATCTCGGTTGTATCGAGCGGGGTGTAGGTAACCTTATCACCCTCGATACGAAACGAATACAAGAAGAATGCCTCTTCGCGCTCTATTGCTCCTGTGTCCAACTGCTGATACACCACCATCTTGTTCGTACCATCACCATCCCGCCATGCACCGACGATGTATTGCAGGGTGTAGGCAGGGTCCGGGATGCGGGGTACATCAATGACACGCAGTTTGGTT
>JAEUSO010000239.1:2500-5319 GCA_016788605.1 Candidatus Kapaibacterium sp.
TTTTTATTTGCCCCTGTTGTTAGGGACTGCGAAAATAGGGGGTTCGTATTCTCTACGCAAATCTTTTTTACATTATTTAAAAAAAAAGTTTTCCTTGACCGTAGTATACGCTGCTTTACCTCATATCTAATCTCTTGTTTCGTGTTGTTTCTGCTACTATCTCATTCACTTTTTAATGCATTATTACGAATGGTATTACCGAGTGCGATTTACTTGACGATACCCGGCAGTAGTAGTTTCCGGAGCAATGCTGTGAGACATCAATAGATAACTCATGCTCTCCATGTTGTGGTGTCATACTATCAACAACTTCTATCTCCCGACCTGTGTAGTCAAATAGCGAGATTCGTACAGGATTACCTTCCGAGATGTACCGCACACGGATTTCATTCATGGCAGGGTTCGGTGACACACTCAACTTAGCTTGATTTACACTCTCGCCTTGCTCATTCACATCTGTCGGTTTTGATGTTTTCATTATAGGCAGGTACGGAAAGTCCGCAAATAGCAGCGACTTCACGTCACTTTCATTCACACAGAACCAATCGCGAAACAGTGAGGCATAGACAGAACGGAAATCAAACTGCATCGGAATATTGTCTTCAAGTGTGACGGCTGCCGGTATGGATGGATTCGCACCTAAAATCCCGCTTTGTACGTTCGAGCCAAAAATGAACATTGGTGCGGCTGCACCGTGATCAGTTCCATTACTTCCGTTTTGCTTTATTCTACGACCAAACTCCGAGAAGGTCATACCTGTCACTTTATCTTCAATACCTAACAGTCGCAGATCATCTTGAAATGCGCTGATTGCTTGCGATAGTTGTTGCAGTAGCTGCGGATGCGAGAATGGTGTACCGCTGCCTGCATTATTCTGACTCGAGTGTGTATCATACCCGCTATGTGTTACAATATAAATTCGAGTCCGTAGCCCGCCGGCTATGAGTTGTGCAACGATTTTCAATTGGTCAGCTAACGGGTTTTGGTTTGCTGCGGGATACAGTGATGATTTGTTCGTAGCTTTGGCGGCGGCATTTTTAACAGGGGTGGCAAAGTTTTGTATCTGCAATCCCGTCTGCCGTATATAATCAAGTTCTTGCAGGAAGCGAGTATTTTGCTGCGTTCCCGCTCCGTAGTTATTGATGTTGAAGTAGGTTTTCGGGTCGGTGAATGCCATACCCATATTAGCTTGTTTTGCCTCAAGTGCTGTTGAGACGGTATTGCCTATTTGAATAGCAACAGGGTCGGGCATTGCGGCATTGGGATAACCGGCGGGGAATCCCGGATATTGTGTATCAAGCCAACGCCCAAGCCAGCCCGTATCTATGATTTTATCATAGTCCGATGCAGTTAGCCAAATGTCGGTTGAACGGAAATGTGAGAAATCGGGTGTGGGATAGCCCACACTTTGCACAACGCGCAATTTGCCTTGGGTAAATAGCTGCTGCATACCCGTCATATTAGGGTGTAAACCGGTAGCATTCGTCAGCTTTAATGCGGCTGTTTCGGCAACAGCGATATTCGGACGCACCGCTTTGTACACGCTGTATTGGTCAAGCGGTATCACTGTATTTAAACCGTCATTACCACCTGCAAGTTGTACAAGCACGAGGATGCGGTCTTCGCAGGCAACATTTGCCAACAGTGATAAGAACGGAGTATCTGAGGCAAACGCCCTGACACACAAACCGTTCATCATTACGGGCAGTGCAGCACCGGTTCCGAGTATCGAGAGAAAATTCCTGCGTTTCATAGTTCTATTCCCCTTTGTTCACATCAATTGATATTCCGCCATTGCAAGCATATACTTGAGCATAGCGCGAAGTTTATTTTCTACTGCGGTCTTTTTTGCATCGTTGGTTTGGTCATTCATGTAGTCCGTCCATTCCACCGTCCATTCGTAATCCGGAAGTCCGCCCAAAAGCACTTGCTTGAACTTCTGCTTGCTTTCGTCGGGTACTGGAAGCGGATAAGCGATTTCGCACAGTTCATTGACCAAGACCGTGATGTTACCCGGCGCACTGGTTTGCTTGGCGAGTTCGATAACATCAATCAGTGTCTTGCCATAATTCTCGTCCAACTGATAGCCGTTCACCGTCAGTTCGTCTGTGAAACGGATACGCTTTTGCAGTGTGTCGGAGTTAATCCAGAACTCGTGATAAACAGGTGATTGCCAGTAGGCAGCCCAGCCCGCAACATTAGGAGGGTTCATTAAGTCCATTTGCATTGTGGACATCGTGCGGCGGATTGTGCGCCAGCCCCAATAGCGACCTTGATACTCGGTAGGTCCGGGATATAACATCGGTGTTATGAATGTTCGCACTGTGCCGAGCATGAAATCAGCGGGACTCTTGATAACCGCACCACGCTTGGCGGCATCATAAAAATGTTGTGATTGGAAAAGAGATGTGAGTACGGGCTTTATCTCGAAACCGCCTTGTTTGAACTGTGCAGCAAGGGGCGCAATGATATTCTGCTCAACCTCGTCGTCAATAATATAATCTACAAACCAACGGTAGAGTTTTTGGATGATATACTTCGATGTGGCATCTTGTGCAAATATGATGTCGAGAAGATCATTCACTTCCTTACGGGCACCGGCTTCGTTTGTGCCCCCGGTGATAACGGCATTGCCGTACCGCGCCGAGAGCTGCTTTGCACCCGAATCGTGGTTGCCGCTTGTGAACCGCTCGACTTGGGTGTCGCTTACGTCGCTCCAACCGGTCAATACCCGCGCAACTGCTTTAATATCGGCTTCGGTATAGGTTGTGTAATCGCCCGCAGCGACTTCCTCGCCCTTGCCGATGGTGAAGAGTTCT
>JAEUSO010000023.1:0-20316 GCA_016788605.1 Candidatus Kapaibacterium sp.
CCTATAACTACCGGGGAACTGAATGAACCGGATGCATCCGACAACTCAGCGCGAAACACATTTCCTGATGAGTATTGCGCCCATGTATTGACCGGCAGCTTGATGACTGTACCGGCGCAGAACGCCTGTTGTTTCAACACACCCACTTCATGTTGTATCACACTATGGGTAAAAACTGCACCGCCGTTTGTTGCCGCTATCAATGTATTGTTCTGTGCTATCATATCATTAATGCGAAGCCCGTGGATATTCGTCGTAAATACTCGCCACGATGCACCGCTGTCCAAACTGCGGCAGACACCGGACCCGTTTGTTCCGGCAAAGAGAACTTTACCGGACGATGTGACTGAAAACACTTCGGAAGTGGATAAGCCGGATATTGTCTGAACCCAGGATTGACCGTCGTCGGTGCTGCGAAGTATGCCCATACCAAACACCGCTGTATAAAACGAGCCGCCGAAGTAGTGGAAATCCTGTACGGATTTTCCGTCACCCACACCAACATTCGATACCGACCACGACACACCTCCGTTACCGCTTCGATAGATGCTTTTTCCACCCCACGTACCTGCTAGTACTGTATTGGCATTTGCACCTATATTCAGAAGAAAAGCATCCCCCATATCTGTCTTCGACCAAGTAATGCCGCCATCAACCGAACGGTACAAACCGTCACCCCATGTTCCCGCAAACCATGCGCTACCGGAATACTTAATGGACATTATCCAACTGTTCAAAAGTTGAGCGCTTCGCGGTGACCATGAAAATCCATTATCCGAACTGTAAAACAATCCGCCTGAACTAAAGTATGTACCCGTTAACAACGCATTTGAGCTGGCACCTACAGCCCCGTATCTGACTTGAGATAATCCGGTACCGGCTTGTTGCCATGATACACCGTTATCAGAACTGGAATACACATGCCCGCCATAGATGGAACTTAGGTACAATTGTGAGTTCTTCAACTCGACATTATTGATAGTAAGAGCCGATAAGCCCGTATTGCTTGATGTCCATCTAACTCCGTTGTCCGAACTTCTATAAACTCCGCTACCTTGTAATCCAGCATATAGACCATTGGCGTCCGAATAGAGACACTGAATATCTTCATCCGTTGAGGGTGATGTAGCAATCGCGGTGAAGGACACACCATTATCTGTTGTTCTGAATATACCGTCAACCGTACCCACAACAAACACAGCACCATTCTTATACATAGAACTAACAAAACTATTGATCAGTCCGGTACTGATATACGACCACGATGAACCGGCATCGGAGCTTTTATAGATACCGCCTTGAGCGCCATAGTTTGAAACATACAGCCCAGTTGCATCTTCTATAATTGTACCGGGATTTTGCTCTGCTACAGGAGGCAATCCCGAATTAATCGCAGTCCATGATGAGCCGCCATTGACACTCTTATACATCCCTTGTCTATACAGACCAACGTAGAGTGTTGTGCCATTCACATACAGAGATTTACAATCTTGGGCTGGAAATGTTCCACTTAATCTATTCCACGAAGAACCGTAATCAGAACTACTGAATAATCCATTATTTGATACAGCATACAATAATGTGCCTGATACAACAAACGAGTTAATCCCCGGACTTCCCATACCATTGTTACATTTTTCCCACACCGCACCTTGGTTGGATGTGCGGTACGCACCGAAGTCGGTACCCGCAAACAGATACACTCCGAATGTTTTCACAGCAGTAACATTCATATTAAGAACAGAATCCGCTTGTATTTTTAGCCATGATGAACCGGCATTCGAACTCATAAACACTCCGCCTCCATACGCAGCGGCATACATCATTCCGCCGGATGAGGTAATCGAGCGGATATTGCCACCTGACAATCCGTTTGCGGTAGTCCATTGGGCGTGAACGGATGATGCGGATGCGTGGAATACCAAAATCACTATCATAACCAATATGCTTTTCATGATAATATCCTTGCAATGAGAAAATAGCTTTATGCTCAGGCAGTGCAAACGACACAGCCGGTATGTTCAGTTACTTCGAGTTCTTTCGCACAACCACTTCCACCATCCGGTTGTACATGCGCTCTTCGGGCAGGTCGTTGAGGAACTGTGCCTGGTCTTCTTTCATACCAAGCGGTTGTATAATGTATGCTTGAGGTGCGCGAAGCTGATTACGGATGGACTCCGCACGCTGTTGTGCCAACTGCTGGTTTCGTGCGGCATCACCCTTACGGTCGGTATAGCCGCGCACTGATATCGTGTCAGCGTTCGAAGCATCGGGATTCACAAACTCCTGCATGATACGCTCAACCGTTGCGCTTTTATCCGACGACTCGTACTCGAAACCGACCACACGGTATGTGTTCACTTCGATATTCCCTTCCAAGTTTTTCCGACGCTCGGCAACGGTGTTTATCTGTACCGGAAGTTCCGACGGAACGTTCGCTTTGTTACCGGCTCGGTCGCTCACATCGAATTGCACTGCAATCGGTTTCTCCGAACGCGGGACGTTGCGCTGATTATTTTCCGTTGTCCATTCCAAGTACTGCGGAGGCGTACCTTCTTGCTCCTTACGCATGAGATAAGGACTGTTTTGAACAAGGTCGGGGTGTGTTGCGGTTAGTTTCCAGTCACGCACACCAGCCGACGAACGTGCATTCATATAAAAGCGGATGAGCGGATTCTGTACAGCACGCAGAGTATCAAAGACCTGTAATGGTTGCAATACAGCAGGTACAGTTGAACTTAACTCAACACGTCTGTTCTCTTCAAAGCCATCCTCTTTATCACGTGCATCCGCCATCGTTGTCTTAGCCGCTTTTGGCGATAGATTTGACTCCGTAATGACGATATTTGATTCAGGAATTCCCCATACTGTTCTTAAATATGCTTTCACATTTTCAGCACGGCGACGAGATAAGGACGTATTTCCCTTCTCATCATTCCTGTCATTATTAAACCCTGCGACTGTCAGCACAGCATCAGGATACCGCTTCATGCGCGAGCCGATGATATTCAGAATGTCGTGATACACTTTCAGCACGATGTCGCTCCGTTTATCGGAGTTATCGAATGTATAGAGTTTTGTGGTATCGAAAGTATTGACGACCGCAGGGGTGTAGCGAATGTACCGCGACGGCAGTTCTGCACTGTTCTCATCAAAAAAGACATACGGAATAAGCGGGTATAATTGACTGCTTATCGTTTCATTTATAATGACCCGTGCGATATTACGTTCACCGATTTCAAGTACCTCTTTTGCAACAACACCTGCTATGAGTGGTTGCGAAGGCGGAGGGGTCTCGGTTCTTGTTTCATTCGTTTCAGTTGTACTGCGCGGCAAGGAATACATAAATGCGACACCGGCGCGAAGTGCAGATACTGTGTACTTTTCCGCTGTACTTTGAAACTCGACCAACCCGCCAAGAGGCATGATATACTGTAATTCAGGACTGAGTGTGAACTGCTGACTGTCGCCAAAGCGGATGTCATATCCTATTCCAGCCACCGGGGCAAACAAGAGCGATGTTTTTTGAGAAACATCAGCAGTCACTGTATTGCGCGACGTTGTGCGAGTATCACTATAGACAACCCTGCCGGAGGGCGACACAAGCGATTCACTCTGCTCTACGCTCATACCCGTTTGTAGTAAAATGCTTGCTCCCGCGTGGAGGTAAAGCGGTAATGACGTTACCGGATACCACTGCACCCTGGGTGTAATTTCAATAGTGCTTGCTGAAACTGCATTCTTGTGTTCACTTAGTGCGTCCACGACACGAAAATCATTCCCATCAGGTTGTAGGGCATTACCTATAAACTCTTGTCGTGTTTGCGTTGTACCAAAGTTAGCAAGACCTGCACGCAATTGTGCACTTAGTTGCTTATGTAACGGCACTCCGAACAATACGCCTATATATGGTTTCGACGCACTGCCTTTATCAAAGACAGGGCAACAGTTTTGTGCGCCGGGCAACGATGTATATGAGCCGGTGAATGTGTTAAACTGCATTCCGCCGTATAGCCCTACTGTGTAGCATGTGTCGGCACTCATTTGTGCCTGTGTTTGAACAGATGCAGAAAGTATGAACATCAAGAGCAGCGTACCTAAGAGCGTTGCAGGAGTTGTTGCGATACGTTTTCTGTGAATTGTCAGCATAGTTATAGTAGTAGTTGTAGTGGTTTTCATAATTGTTCTCCTTAGCGTACAATGACTAATTGACCGGATACCATTCCCGCTGTGGATTGAACCACACACCTATACACACCCTGCGGCAAATCGCCCGCATTCACGATGAATGTTTTCGTTTCTTCTAATGGCGAGGATTGTTGTTGCACTATAGTTTCGCCATTACCCTGCCATTCTTCAGAATGAACAACTGTGCCGTCAATCGTTGTCACTTTCAAATGCACCGCTTCGTTACCGCTACGGCGTACCGTCACAAAGCTGACACCATTTGATGGATTCGGAACGATTGATACCAAATCAGCTGATGTACCGAAGTCAAGCATCCGCGCTTTTCCCGACGGCTTCAGGCATAATGAATCAAGAGAGAACTGACCGCTTGCCGTATCGCTTACCAAACTGGAGCAGCCCCATTGCACATTCTTTACCACAACACGGGTAACACCCGGGTCGCCAAGTAATGCAGCACCTGTAAGCGTTGTAACAACTGCATCGGCATTGTATGCGGGGACGGGGGCGATACGTATCCTCAGTTCGCGCTGCCTTCCGTTCAAGATATTCGTGACGACCGTTCCATTACTGACTCTTGGCTTGGGGTCGTAGAGCCATGAATCATACTCCACTGTAAATTCCAAACTCTTCGGCGGACATGCCTGACCTTGCGGATAGCCACTGACCGCAATCGGGATTGCAACATTCTTGTTGCGCGGATCGGCGGTAACATCGGGCACGGTAAAAGCGACGGACTGTGTTCCCTCACCTAAAAGTATGGATTGTACTCCTTGAGTTGTACAACCTTTCGTATCAGTCACATCAACAATATAGGTTCGTGAACGTGAAAGTCGAACAACGGGAGTAGCACTTGTTGAATCATCCATCTCGAGAACCGGTCCGCCTAATGGATCACGCCAACGGTATGTATATCCGGGTGTACCACCGGTAGCCACGCCGCCTATTTTCAAGGAATCGCACGGACATACAAACAGGTCGCTTGGGATTGCAAGTACCGGACCCGGAAAGATTTTCACAATAAGATTATCCGTGTTTGAACAACCGTTCGCATCAGTCACACGGCACGCTATATCGGCGTCCCTGTCTATTCCTGAGAATATCGCAGTTGCAGTCGTCTGACCATCCTTAATTGTATTGACAAACCATTCAAATAAATATCCAGCCCCGCTACCGCCACTTGCCACTGCTGTTGTCGCTATTGTTCCGCCAGAACAGAATGATGTATCATTCCCACTCTGTACAGTAGGCAACTCATTAACACGAATAGTCATTGTCGCTGAATTTGTCACACCATTTCCGTTATCGTCAGTAACAGAAAGTGTATAGGTTGTAGTAGCTGAAGGCGAAAATCGTGGATTAAATATATTGACATCACTCACACCGGCTGCGGGCGACCATAGGTATTTGAACGGCGGTTTGCCGCATGTGGATTCATTACCACGCGGTGGTGTTACGTCGCCATTACATATTGCCGTATCAGATGCAGGTAATGGATTTGGAACCGGCTCGACACAAACGGATACCGTATCGAATGATGTACAACCACGTGCGTCGGTTACTGTTATCCTAAAGGTGGTTGACGCTAATGGATTTGCTGTAACATTCTGTGTTGTTGTTGACACCAAACCGTTCCCAGTCCACGCATATTGATATTGCGGAGTGCCGCCCTGCTCAACAACCGAGAGCTGCACTTGATCGCCACGGCAAATACAACCTGTCTTTTGCTTATTTAATGTTGCTGTTACTCGTAGTGTTTTAGCAGTTCGAACCGTCATTGAGTCAATCGCAGTGCATCCGTACTTTGTCCGTACTTGCAGTCGGTACACGATGCTGATGTTTGAATCCGGCAACGTGACTGTCGGCTGTTCAATCGTCGCATTGTTTAAGAACAGTGCAGGAGTCCATCGGTATTCTATTCCATCAACACTATCAATTGTTACTGTAGGACGAAGCTGAGTCGGTGCTGCCGGTCCGCATAGTGTTATATCCGCACCAGCATCGGCTGTCGGGCATGGATGCAAGCTATACGACATAGTATCGCGTGTCGTTCTATTTTGCGCATCGGATACCGTCAGCTCGTATTGGTAGAGTGTAGTTCTGCTTGGATTATCAGTAATTGTCAGAGTCACGGGAACAGTATTTGTTGCACTCAATGCGGAAATGGGAGCCGTTCCCAATGCACGCCATGTGTACGTGAACGGAGCTTCTCCGCACCGAGATTCAACACCAATTCGTTTTGGTGATTTCTCACATACACAATCCGATAGATCAGCACCTGCATTTGCATCAGGTATCTGCCGGACATCGCAGAATACAGTATCGCGCCCGATACAACCGTTTGCATCAGTTACCTCAAAGACATAGTTCCCCGATATTGTCGGATGTATGCGCGTGTTTAGTTGAGACGGGTTGATAATGTTTGCCGCACCAGCGTTTATTCTCCGCCACACCGTGCTTTGGTATGGGGTTGCACCGCCGCTAATTTGTCCGCCCGTACCGATGTCCGTCGAGTCGCCGATACAAATAATCCGAATATCTGCTCCTGCATTGACGGTCGGTAATGCAAGCACTGTGAAGGTGATACTGTCCGTGCCAATACATCCCCTGCTGTCTGTTACTTGAACGGTATAGGTGTATCGCCCCGGCGTTGTTTGCAGAACGGTGATTGACGAACCCGTGTCGCTTCCGATAATACCGGTTGATGGCGACCAACGGAATCTGAATGGCGATGCCGTGCTTGCGCCTATAGTCGCACTGATTGTACGAGGGAGTCCGGCGCACACAGAATCAATACGGTTGAACGTGATTGCAGGTGCCGGATGCACGATGATTTCCGCAGTATCTATCGGCGAGAAACAGCCGTCTTTATCAGTGATACTTACAACGACCCTGTAGGTGCCGCCGACCTGCGGGGTCGTCACCACTACTGAATTTGTTCCTATCCCTGCCGCAATGGTTACTTGATTCAATGCTGCCCATGTAAAGACAAAAGGGGCGGTTCCGTTCGATGTCGTTGTCCGTAAAACTACATTAGCAAATCCCGGACAGAGTGCCGTATCGGTAACGCGAACCCGTAGATCGTTTCTCACACGCACGCTTGTTTCAAGTGTATCAAAGCGGCATCCGTTGCTTCGCTCTACGACAAGTTTCACTCGAACCGTTCCTGTATCTGGGAATGATGTGCTTATCTGTTGAGTTGTCGGTTGATTACCGCCGGGGAGCAGCCACCGCCATGAAATTATTTCAGCAGAGTCAATTGCAGAGCCACGCATAACCACTTGTTGGTTTGGACAAACCGTCGTGTCATCTTTTATGCCCACGATAGATATTTTGTTCTCAAGATCCGATACCGCCGCACCCGCAAGAAACCCATACGAATCCACTCTCGCCATGGCATATACGTTTGCAATAATTCCGCCCGGATTTGAAATAGTATGATTACCCTGGCTAACACGAACGACATTTATAGTATATGACGTGCCATTGATAGTTGCGATATGGGCTGCAACGATTGCCGGGGCGGATGTCGGCGTCGTTGCGTTAGGAATTGCGGACAGCAATATGTTATCCAACCGGCACGTGGAAACCGATGCTGTCGGGACAAGGATACTGACATACATGTTATTCACCCACTGGTTATTCGTACCCGGATCGAATGTATGAAACGTGACCTTGTCAATGAGTTGTTCAACCGGGGCTATCCACATAAGAAACGGGTCTCCGGTCGTATTAGAAGTACCGCCGAAATTGTCATTACCGGACTTCATGTACTGTGCTACCGCGATCGGCTGTGTAGCACTGATAGCTGTTAATGAGGATACCGAATTGAACACCCGTGCTTCCCCGGCATTCATTGTAAAAGTGCCTAATGTACCTGCATTTACCGTAGTACCATTCCTCCGTGCGATGATACGTAGTTCATAACTGCGTGAAAACACAAATGGTGCTATAACAAAATTTCTTCCCCAAGATTGTGTCGGGAACATTTGCTCGAAAAGATGATCATACCCTCCGCCACTGGTTGATTGTATATCAGTACGCAAATGACCTGAAAATACTGCAAATCCTGTACATGATGTCGTGTTGACATTACGAATCCGTGTTCCTGTCAAGTCACCACTGTTCGGAGTTGATCTGCCTTTAGCAAAATATACACTTCCTCTGTTTAACGTTATTGTGAATGGAACATTTGCCGGTCGAATGACTACTCCTGATGCATTAATAATGTCACTTTTGGGTGTTATCTCGACTTGTGAGTTATCGTTTGTACCAATAACCATAATCTGTGAATTCCAATTCTGGCTGGTATTGAACTGTCTGTTAAATGTGTAGTATTCATTCCCTAAACTTTCCACAGGAAGTATCAGTGTGGCATCAGTGCTTGTCGCCTCCGTATTAAAAGCATAAACAGAAATCGGATTATTGGCAGTGATTCGTATTCCGCTATTCTGAATCGTGTTGGAAACATTGTTATACGTCGCCGTGCTTCGCGTTACATTAATTCTTGTTGTAGAGGATGGTGTCACTGTCTGCGTGACAGGTGCTTGACCCGGAATCTCCACTGTGACGGATGTTGTACTGTCGGCAGAAAAAAACAGAGCCAACTGAATATTTTGCAGTTCTGAGTTTTGCATAAAACTCACCCAAAACTCCCTCCCCTTTGTCGAGAATACCTGCGCCTGACTTTCGGCGACAATCAATAGAAACAGTATGGCATAGAGCCACGTAACATATCGTTTCATTTTTTCCCCTGAATAGATAAATATTGAATTTTCAAAAATGAGGTTTCTTGTTCAGTTGTGTAATCAATCACAAGAAATACTGTATCATCACATTGTTAAAATAGCACTTTCTACCGTACCACCACCAACTTCTGCGATACCGTCTCGCGGGGGGTGCGCAGGACGACCATATACACGCCTTCCGTCCACTCGGTTGTTTGCACTGTGTTGCGGTGTGTACCCATGTCGTGCTCACCGTTTGCGATGTCCGCCACCTTGCGTCCGTGGATGTCCGTAACGAAGAGTTCCGCACTTGTGCGCTCGCCAACACTGTACGTGAGTTCCACCGTGCTGGCACCGCCCGGATTGGGCGATATCATAAGTAGTTGCGTGCCCGGACTCTTCGTTATCAGGCGTTTGCTTCCTCCCTCGCTGCACACACGTACATACATCATTGTGTCTCGTGTGCGGTAATATGTTCGCTCGTTCGCTATCGTATCCCGCCAGCGAAATCCTTTGCGTCCATCATCTTCTTTCAATGATATTAACGTTGAGTCCATCACACCTAACTTACATTGAAACGTCTTCTGCATGATTGCAGGGTCTCCGTCTACCAACCAATCGCCACCCGCCCGGTATGTTGCTTGAACAGGTATCCCGCCGCTCTTTGTCATTCTGTTGCGTGGGTAATCGCGGTCGTGCAATACCCGTGCATCATACCCTAACTGTATGTCCCAGCTTCGTTCCGATACATTCATTACACCTTCCATTTCCACAAGAACGGTCACCGTCATGTCCTCGCCCGGTTCAACGGTATCCTTCGATGGCACTAACGTAACGTAGGTGATGACGGCGTCCGGTGGCAGGGATATTCCTTTCCCCGTTACTGTTCCCGTTGTTGTGCAACATTCGCTCACCGGGGTGAGTGTTGAACTGTATTGTTGCTCCAAGCGCGGCTTGAACCGTAACTCAACATACACGCTGTCTCCTGCTCCTAATGGTATCGGGAACACACCTGCTTTTACTGCAAACACAGTACTGTCGCTGCTTTTTAGCCCTTGCAAGGTGCAAGGTGCGTTACCTGTATTCTTCACCTTCACCGAAAAACTTTTGCCTTCTTCAAACTTCGGAATCCATGTTCCGGCATCCGTGGTCTCAACAACCACACAGCCCGTGCCGCCGCCACTACTGCTATACGGAAATCCGCTTGATGTCCCGCTGCATCCGTTTTGTGTGACGCGGACGCTGTATGTTCCTGATGTACTTGGCGTGAAGCGTTGTTGCGTTGCGCCGCTAATTGGCTGCCCGCCGCCGTCGAGCCATTGATACGATGTTGCGATCTCCGTTTGTAACTCCGTTCCTTGTTGGGTTATCGTTGGAACAGGCAACGGGATTTCGGTGACTGCCTGCGGGCTTGATGTTCCCGAACAGCCGTTGCTTACTACTGCTACACTATACGAGCCCGCCTGACTGACACTGTATGTTTGATTGGTTGCACCGCTAATATCTGTGCCGCTGTTCTTCCATTGATACGTGCCGCCGCTAATGCCTGCATCAAGTGTAACACTAGTACCTGTACAATAGCTGAATTGTCCACTTGCACTTGTGATGGAGGGTGTTAAGCCGCTGCCGATGGTGATACTGAGCACCGTGTCTTTCGTGCAGCCCGCACTGCTTGTTTCTTGTACCCTGATGAGTGCCGTGCCTTGCACGCCGAAGTTTAGAGTGGCACTGTTTGTTGTCCCACCGCCCGCTATCGTGGCATTGCCGCTGACGACGCTCCATGAGTATGTTGATCCCGCATTTTGTACTGTGGAATAAGTTACCCCTTGTTGTTGTGCACAAACAGAAACTGAGCCAGCGATGACAGGTGTTGGCAAGGGGTTGATTGTTACTATAAAACTCGTGTCCTTGAAGCATCCCGTGGCACTTACCGTTTGGCGCATTCGGACCGTGTCCGTACCCGCACTGTTCCATGTGCACGTTATGCTGTTTGTACCTGCACCTGCGGTGATTGTTCCACGAGTGAGTCCCTGCCATGTGTAGGTTGTACCGGTGGTTGATGCAATACTGTACTGCACACCGCTTTGTTTATCACAGACCGATGCTGTGCCTGTGATGATAGGGGTAGGACGCAGGTTGATAACGAGGTTCGTGCCATTATCCGATGAGATACGTGAGGGGTTAGATGATATCACACGGACACGATACCGTGTGCCGCCTGCGACCGATGACGGAACAACTGCACGCAGTGTATCGGAATTTACAGAGGTTATAGTAGCAAGTGTGACCGGACTAGCAAAAGAGCCGGATGAATCAGACAACTGTGCAGTAAAGACATTACCAGCGGTGAAAGCGCCTATTGCTGAATAGGGCACTTTTATAGAATCACCGACGCAACGTGCTACAGATGTAACCGCACCAAGTTGAAGTTGTATCGTACTCATGGTAAAAACGGATGAACCATACGTCCCCGCAAACAGATTCGTCCCGCTTACAGTGAGGGCAGTCACCAACTCATTCGTCAAGCCGCTGTTCACTGCCATCCATGTCGTGCCGTTGTTCGTTGAGAGAAATACACCGCCCCACGTCCCGGCAAACAGATTCGTACCGCTGACGGTGAGGGCTTCCACACCTAGATTCGTCAAGCCGCTGTTCACCGCCGTCCATGATGTGCCGTTGTTCGTTGAGAGAAATACACCACCGCCATCCGTCCCGGCAAACAGATTCGTGCCGCTGACGGTGAGGGCAGGCACATCCTGATTCGTCAACCCGTTGTTCACCGCCGTCCATGATGTGCCGTTGTTCGTTGAGAGAAATACACCGGCACCATCAGTCCCGGCAAACAGATTCGTCCCGCTGACGGTGAGGGCATACACTCTATGGTTCGTCAAGCCGCTGTTCACCGCCGTCCATGACGTGCCGTTGTTCGTTGAGAGAAATACACCACCAAAATCTGTCCCGGCAAACAGATTCGTACCGCTCACGGTGAGAGACCACACATAAAGGTCTGAAAATCCGCTGTTCACCGTCGTCCATGATGTGCCGTTGTTCGTTGAGAGAAATACCCCACCGCCATAAGTCCCGGCAAACAAATTCGTACCGCTCACGGTGAGGGCAGTCACCGCTTCAGTCGTCAAGCCGCTTGCTGTCCATGACGTACCATTGTTTGTACTAAGAAATACCCCACCGCGCCACGTCCCGGCAAACAGATTCGTGCCGCTGACGGTGAGGGACCACACATCCCCATTCGTCAAGCCGCTGTTCACCGCCGTCCATGACGTGCCGTTGTTCGTTGAAAGGAATACACCGTCCCGCGTCCCGGCAAACAGATTCGTGCCGCTGACGGTGAGGGCATATACAAACTGATTCGTCAAGCCGCTTGCCGTCCATGACGTGCCGTTGTTCGTTGAGAGAAATACACCAAAACCATACGTCCCGGCAAACAGATTCGTACCACTCACAGCAAAACATCGAACATTACCCCCATACGGACCGTTTGTTTGCGTCCATTGGGCGTGGGCGGTACTACACATACAGAGTATAGAAATCAAAAAAGTAGAAATGTATTTCATAAAAAATCTCAATGATTAATCATGGTTTGACTTTAATCCTACCGTCCGTCGCCTCCTAAGCGGGCAAGCAGGGTATTCATGGCATTGCGAAATGGTGCGGCGTCGGGCTGCATCTTGTATGCTTTGTTGTAGTATTTCAACGCTTCGGCAAAGTACCCCGCCCGTTCGTACCATGCCCCGCAGAGCATTGCAGCAATCGGGCTGCGCTCGGGGTCGAGTGTTCCACGCTCTTGGTTCTTGAACTTTGTAAATTCATCGCGCAGTGAGTCCGCTTCTGGTTTGCTTGCCCAGCATAGCGCATACGACGAGGTACTCGGATTGGTTTGCGTTGAGGCATTCCAATACACACACGAACCGCGTTGCAACGTTGGCACCGTAGTCAGGTTCAGCTTAATACTCGTATCAGCAACGGTGCGCTTGAGCAACACAGAATTCTTATCGTCTTTCATCTGCAATTGATATTTACGCTCGCCCTGCTCGGCATGCCATACCAATTCAATTGTATCATCAAGTACACGTGTGTCGTAGGGGAATACAATACTTGAACGACCAACACTACGGTACACCGAGCCAACATAGCGTTTACCGGTTGGATTTTTCATGGATGTTTCTAAAAACCCGACAATAGTTTGCATTGTGCCGGACACCGGTTTCCCGTCGGTGGCACTGAGTTTCACCGCACCCGGTTTCATAAATTCCTGCGTATGCCCGTCGCTGCCAAGTACGCAGCAGTAGCCGCCCTTTGCACCGATACGAACCGTTGCGTTCTTACTAATGACATTATTCACCTTCGCAGCAGCGAACGGTTGCGACGGTTCGTTTTGTATTTGAACATCGCCGGTTGAACAAAGGACTTTATAGGTAATCTCGCCTGCATTGAGGATAGCTGTATTGCAAAGCATTGCAACCGCTATCATAAGCATCCACTGTTTCATTGTTGATCTCCCGTATTGGTTGTAGGTTGTTGTAGTTCGTTGATTGTGTGAGCGACCGGAACTGCACCCATAGTTTCAGGTACGATGGATTCAGGGTTTTGGAGCAGACGTTTCCGTTCTTTACTCGCTTCCCATTTCGAAGCAACCGCTTCGAGCGCGCTGTTGTATATAGCGAAAATGTCGGATGAGAGCACGACAGCAAGCACCGCTAATGAGGCATCCAATTTCAGGCGTGCGATCTGAAACACATAGATTGACAGAATGAGCAGCCCGATTGCCTCGACAAGTTGCACAAGTTTGCAAATCAGGTCGTAGAAAAACGGTAAGTGGTCTTCCACCGAGGCAAAAAGGAGGATATTAAGAAAACAGAGCAGAAAACTGCCAATCCAGATTGCTGTGGTTGACGGCTCGGTTATCAGGTCGTTGTGCAACGCCATGGATATGCAATTCTTATGAATCTCGATGCCATGGATATCCGGTAGTGATTTTCCCGCATACTGTTCGTTTAATGGCGAGAAGAACGAGTCCTCGTAATTTGTAGAATCCGCCAATGTTGCCCCCATAAACCCAACTAAAACAATCTTTCCTTGGATGAATGATTTATCAAAAGCTGGATTCAGAACGTCAGTTCCTTCAAGTCGTAATTCGCTTTGTTGCTTTTGGTAGTTGATAGTTTGCAGCGCACACCATTCGCTTCGTGGGAACGGGATGGTGAAACCTTTTTGCCCCGCATACTTCGTAAGCAGCCGCAACGCAAAGGATTGTACGGTATCTGTCCCGACAATAGTAGCGGGCTGCCATGAGCGGATGGTGCGTACCGAACTTTCGTCGTTATTAAAATTGACATATCCGTGTTCAACCTTGCTGAGGTCGGCACCCGCAATCGCATTATGAATACCGACGACACTATCGGAAAGTTCACCTTCTTCGGAATCAGGTGCGTACTCCAACCGCGAGGACATAACAAGCTGCGGCGTGGATTGCACCGTATGAACTAGAAACTTCGTTTCAGCCGATGTGTCTTCTTTCCAGAAGAGCGCGTCCACACCAATCACTGCGGGATGATAGCCCGATAGTGTGTTGATGACGGCAGCCACACCTCCACGGCTTAACGTGCCGAGATTGACGATGACGATGTTGGTGTCAATCCTTGCCGGACGGTTGTCGTTGAGTTTCGAGAACACGACATCCGTTAACTCAAAATCTTTGAACGCCAATTCGATAGGATCAAGAAAGCCGAGCGGAGGCAAAGCATCGAATACCTCGATCAAACCAAAGATGAGGAGTGTAGCAACGAAACATTTGAGGACAAAGCGTTGCATAACAATCGTTATTACTTACGGACTGGTGTTTTCACCGTTACTATAACATTCCTATTGAAATTCCTTCCGTAGGGTGTGTCGTTTCGCACTCCTGTCATGGGGCGTTCGTCGGCATTAGCTATGACTTCCTTTCGAACTTCGACAGGTAAGAGAGATGCCACCGCTCCTGCCCGCCGTTCCGAGAGTTTCTTGTTGATTTCCTTTGTTCCTGAATTATCCGTGTTGCCTTCAATTGTTACCACGCTACCCTCATTAATCTGCTTTTTAAGCATTTCAACAATGCGTTCATTCATCGGGCTGAGTTTATCACTGTCGAAATCAAAGAGGATGAGTTCATACACACTGACAAGAGTATCTTTCATCCCGCTCTTTGCCTTAGCATCTACTGTTACATACTTAACAGGTATAACAGTTTCGTCTGCATTACTAAATGGCAACGGTTGCTCTGTTGTGGTGAGCTTTGAATCTTTCTGGTCCATAAAGATGGACTTCAGACCTTTCGCTGCGTTGGATTCAAACTTCTTCGTTTCAAACCGTAGTATAATCTTTTCTGGCGATGATGTATTAAGATCAGCAGTTTCCCTTCCGAGTAAAACATCGCCACCAGAGGTGGTTGATGCTTTAAGTTTAATTGTAGCTTGCTTGGGTTCATCACGTGAAACAACCGTTATGTTGTAATCAAGATTCTCAGGTGAGAGTAATAACTTTTCATCCTCAATCTCGACAGGTGCAAGAATCGCCATATCATCAGAATAGAACTCCACCCTACGATTCTCTTCACGGGCGGCTGGGTGATCGCTTTGTCCGTTCACCATGGATTTCTTTTCGGGCAAACCTTTGCGACTTGAATCGATCAGAATACGCGATGCGTCGATATTAAATACTTGTACTAACCGTTTGCGTATTGAATTAACCCGGCGAAGTGCAAGATTACCTGCACTATCCGATTCTATTCCATCCGTCGTCCCTCTCAACCGAACTATGGCTGAAGGGTTCTTTAACATCCGAAGACCGATGATATTAATAATATTTTTGTAGAGATTCTCGGTAAGGTTCACACCGACTTTTGCCTTCTCAACTTCCGACACAGCCGTCTGTTCTCCATTCGTTTGGCTGTACGTAACAGCAAACTCATCTTTTGCTTCTTTGAAAAATATATACGGCAACAGCGGCTTAAAGGTAACACGCTTGTAACTCTCGACTACTAATGGTTGTTTGCCGTTTCCAGAGCCAAGTACCACTGCTTTTCCGTCCATAGTACCGGTTACTGCGTCCACTTTCACGATGTTATCAAGAAGCATACATTCGCATTCACCTGATTTTGTATTCTTCCGTAATACACGCGGCTCAGGACATATTTTCACAGGTACACAGTCACCCCCTTTAACCAACCGTGTTTTACAATCGTCGCAGGGCGATTCAATAATTTTAATTACACTGTCTTGTTTAATAATCTCATCACGGGGCGAGAATTTCAATGCAAGATTTAGTATCACGGCATTCATTGTCCATGTTTGCCCCGCACCCTTCAAACCTGAACTCAACGAGCCGATACCGAGAGAGCCGAAGAGTTCCGGAACAAAGAACATGCTGCGGTTTTGATTCAGTGCGAACTCATATCCTACACCTAACATTAACGCAAGATTCAAACTGTTTAATGCGGGGATTGCAAGTGCGGTTTGCTTATTGCGTTCTGTTTGCAGGTTATCGGTGAACACATATCCGGGAGTTGTCACGGTTTCCAGTTGATCAAACTTTCCTTGGAGAAGATAATTAACTCGCGGTCCGGCATAAACAGAAAGGTAGTCACCTATTCTATAGCCACCCATTACGTCAATCGAAGCTGCAGCAAGCGAGGGCTTCACCACATAGTTAAATGTTCCCGTTTGTGCAGAGTTATCAACCGGATTGTTGAACAACGTTGTCTGTGTCTGACTGAATGTTGGATTCTGAAACCAGAATGAAGCGCGTGCCGTTGCAATAAATTGTCCGCTAATAGGATATTCAAAGAGTCCACCTATACTAAATCCTGCTGCTGTCTGTGAACCGAACTTATCAGGGCAGCAGAACCCCGAATCACTCATCTTCGTAAAATCTGCGTTGTGCAAACCGAGCATTCCCCCAACAAATGCGCCGTATCGCACAAAGCGTGAAACCGCAGTTGGCTGTGCGACATCCGTGGTTTCCTGCGAGAGCATTACTGTCGTGCTGCATACAAACACTAACAGAATTGATATTGATTTCATTGTATTTCCCCTGATTGTTCTGTTATTAATTTCTTAGTTCGAGTTATCAATTCTGATGCGTACAGTGCGGCAGTACATCCGAGATTCCGGCGAGCCGAATTGGTCGCGGTTCAGATCGGTTGCACCGCTGCCGAGTTCCAAAACCCGTGATGCATCAAAGTATCGCAAGTACGAGAGTGTCTCTTTGAAATACTTTGATACTGATATTGCCCGCCGTTCGGAACGTGTCTGATTTGATACCAAGTTACCTGTGTTATCTGAGTAACCGGTGATTTTGACAGATGCACCAAAGTCATATAATTCGTTATTGGTATTTTCATTTTTAATAATATCTATAATCTTCTTGTGCGATGCGGTAAGATTATCTTTACCGTAATCAAAAAGTATTAAATCGAATTCCACAATCTTTTCACTCTTACCAACAACTTTTGTTTTTGTATCATCTTTCTGCTCCACGGGAATTGCCACTTGTTCGCTCTCGTATCGGCGGCGTTCCTTATCCGTAACAACAAGGGTGATAAGCATATCCGTCTCATACTTCGGCTGTCTGTCACGGTTTTCAGGTTTATTCACTTCCCACTTGAATTCGGGTTCAAACCCATCGGTAAAGTTATAGGTTTTGAGTAAGAGTTCATCCGTTGCCTTTCCATCCGGGTGCGGCTGTTGAACGATAAGTTCCACCTTCAAGATATTCGACGTATCAATACCGAAATCATAATCAAAGAATAAATCTGGTGGTGATGTTGTAGTATCTCCTTTTGTTACCATAATCGGCTTAACAATTTCCCAATCACCATAAATCTCAACACGCCTGTTTTCTTGATCTATCAGCTCTGTCTCGTCCGGTTTATTTGTCGGACGAGATCGCGTAGAATCAGGCGGGAGACCGTTTTTCTGTGCTTGCGCCATGATTTCGATTCGTGATGCCTCAACTCCATAATTCTTTATCCAATATGACTTAACCGTTTCAGCCCGGGATTTTACAAGCGATATATCTTCCTTTCCATCGGTACATCCCAACAGGCGCACATTTTGTTTCGACATCTTGAGGCGAGTACCGATAACGTTGAGAATTTGATAATACGCATACATCGGTGGCTTGGTGGCATATACCGGATCAAGGAAACTGTTTTCATTGAAAATGCCGTAATCGGTATTATACCGTACCGGTATCTCAGCACTGTTTTTCTCGAAGAAAATCATTGTCAGCATAGGGAGATACACTTTCTTGTTCTCTATCTTCCTGATGAACTTAAAGGTAGGCGACTTGTTATTGTTTTCATCAAAAGAAAGAACCCCTACTTTGGGCTTAATCTTTGAATTGCTTTGAGCATACAGTTCGCTGCCTGTGATAAAAACACAACACCATAGTAGTATGCAGAGCATCCGTTGCTGGACAATAATCTTTGTATTGACTATCATAAGAAACCTTTCTATAATTGATATCGGGTAATATATCATCAGTATTGATGTAAAGGATATTGACTTATCGTGTACGAGTCAGTGCAAAATCACGCAACTCGATATTTGAATCAGCTTTTAATGGTTTTTGTGACAAATGAGGTTCGCCATCAACAGGTCTTGCAAGTGAACGCTGAAGATCGAAGATATCCACACCACCCGAATCGCTACCGGACGTAGTAAGCCCTTTCAACAGCATATATGTAAATATCCCGTGTTGAATGGTATCTGATTCTTTTGCCTTCGATTCAGCATTCACACTTGCCAATACAATTGACTTCGTATTCCGTTGCATAGTGTGTACCTGTTTATCAACTGATGCAAAGGGATCGAATGCGGTAAATGCCTTACCGGCAAAACATGCATCAAGTAACACAAGTGTATTTTTTGATTGAATCGTGGTTAGCAATGCTGCAAGCGAATCAATCAAGAGACCGTCTTTGATAATACCATCACTGTTATTAAAGTTAGATATTCCATGGAGCGCAAGCACATACTTAGCATCGTTCCGGACACGAACATTTACCCCATGACCGGCAAAGAAGAAGATAAAACCGTCATTTGGCGTTATCTGTTGTTGTAACTTTTTGAACGCGGTCCGAACTTCCTCAATAGTTGCATTTGCATCGGTTATGCTTTGCACAACCGCTGTTTCGTAAGCTGATGAATACTGTTCTTGAAACACCTTTGCAATCTCGCGTGCATCATTGACAGCATATTTCAATGAGGCGGTGGCATCTTTGTATGAGTTCACACCAATGGATAGAACATACAGTTTGGGATTCTTTTTTCTTTTCATACTGATAACCGTTAGTTCCTTCTGAACCACAGTACTATCGTTGTCGAAAAGCTGAACTATAAAGGTATTTGTATCAGGGAGTAACTCAATCGTATAGGTACGTAGGTGAGTGCATTGAATGTCGTCAGGAACATCAACTTCTTCATTTCGTACTAAGGTATTGCCTCGATACACCATGATGCGCGACATTCCGGTTTGTCGGATAGTGAATTGTACCGTAAGCAGTACCGATTCAACCGAATCGTGAAGTGGATTTTGGAAGGAATTGATAAACCGTATGAGTGGCGGCTGTTTTATCTCTCGCAGTTCAGCCTGCTTCCGCTTAGCGTTCCCCAATTGCGAAAGTATTCTCGGCACATGATACCGTATATTCAGTTCATCAATCGAATAAGCGTCGGTACCGGATACATAACGCAGGTATTCCCTATCAATATCAAAGGCATCATAATATTGATCATTACTGTACACCACCCATGCAAGCAAACCGTTTTCACGTATGACAGGATACCCAAAGTATTGCAGGTCTGTATTCCGAAGATTTACAAAACTGACTTTGCCATCTTGTCCGCCTGTTATCATATATGCTGTTGAGGCATCAGTAGTAAGGGTGTTCATACAGATGATCTTGCTATCGTGAAGTTGAAATGTATCTCGAAAGAGTGTGTCGTATTTCATAAAAGAAGCGGTTACACTCCGACCACTTACCAATGAGTAGAGAATGCTTTTAGAAATTGGATCATACACGATTGATGTTACTGATTCTGGCTCATTAACTCTTGCACCTCGTCGTTCCTGTTTATCGGGGGTACAAAGCAATGTTGTTCCATTACCGAAATACACTATCAATGAATCTTTCCCAGCTACAGTCATGTACTGAACATCTTTACTATTCAATCTTCCAACAACACGTGGACTAGTGGAAGTGCCTTCAATTGCATATATCGTATCATTAGAAGCGATATAGCATACACCACGACTATCAAAACAGGCAGCAGATGTCTTGCTATTCCAGACAACTGTGGGCTGTAGCTCACCGGTGTACGTCGTGATAGATTTTGAACCGACAACA
>JAEUSO010000023.1:20326-21527 GCA_016788605.1 Candidatus Kapaibacterium sp.
ATAATTGTGATAATGACACATACCCAATTGCAAGGAGCCGATCGCGTGGAATCACAGCTTTCCGCACAACGATATTTTTAGAACGGTCGAACAACTTAATCTCCGGTTCCCTTTCAAAACCAACCATTGCAAGAAGTGAATTCGACGGATGCGGTGTGATACCAAAAACGGCATCGGAAAACATTCTCGTACTTCCTAACATTTCTGCGTCACCGTTACCATCCGGTCGCAGATCCCATTGCACGACATATCCTTTGTTATCGCCGCTGAATGCGGTGTGACCTGCCCTATCAAATGCCACACAACGGATGGAACTTGCACTTCGTTCTTTGGGAATCCGTGGAAGATACCGTATTACACGCCCCCCGTTTGATTGGGCGGTTCCGAGTATAGTTCCTACATATATTACAGCACTGAAATCTTTTTGTCCTTCGTCTTCATTGCAAATAATTATCGCTGTACTGTCGTTACCCATTGCCGACATAATATGGCTCTTGTTATGAATCAATGAGTACTCGATCGGTGTAAAATACAATGAGCTACCTTGCTTCGTGAGTTCATCTAACGCATAATACCGTCTCCTTGATCCTTCCTCTATTGTTAAGATGATATTTTGCGAGGATACCGATGCCCATTTTAACTCACCTTTTGTATCAAGAGTCCACTTTGTTTGTTCACGCAACGACAAGTTTTCCGTTTGCTGAAACCGGATTACGTCACAGTTTGTATACATCACATACAGTGAAGTATTGCGCGAAACAATACTATGCACAGGATTACGGATAGCCGCCGACGGTGCAATGAGTTGCTCGGATGTCTTTCTATCATAGTTATACAAAAGAACCGATCCATCATCCGAGCCGATACAAATCAGAGGCACGGAATTTCTCTCAGTTGAAGGGACATATCCAATTGAAGTTGGAATGGTAACAAGATTCACTGACTCGCTTTGCAGTGGGCGCAGAACCGTTCCTTCTTCTTGCAGCGCAGCCAGTTTGGAATAATCGTAGTTATTCAGTACTCCTGATTTCGTCACGGTATTTCCACGCGGCTTCGTGCTAAGAGTGACGAATGCATTATTCGGACGGAATGCAATCGACGTAGGGGTAAAATCCTTAGAATCGAGTTTTACCCCATGACCGCTTCGGATATTCCAAAGGTATGCTTCTTTTTCGGAATACGTACCAATGATTGAAGCGTC
>JAEUSO010000240.1 GCA_016788605.1 Candidatus Kapaibacterium sp.
TGGTAAAAACGAGCCGATTGTGGGACGGCTGACACCGCGAATCCTGCCAAGCATCAGTGTTGCGAACGACATCACGGCACCGGTGTTTCCCGCCGAGACAACTGCATCCGCAAGACCGTTTTTCACACACTCGGTAGCGACATACAACGAAGATGTTTTCTTTGTTCTGTAAGCAACGGCGGGTTCATCTTCCATCGTTACCACATCATCGGCATTTATAATCGAATACCGAACGCCGGTGAAATCATGCTTACGCATAGCCGCCCGTATATCGTTTTCACGCCCGACGAAAATGAATTCGACGGGCGTGATTAAAGCGAGATGTCTTGCTGCCAAGAGTGCGCCTTCCACTTCGTGTGCCGGAGCGAAGTCGCCGCCCATAACATCAAGCGCGATTCTTATGGCTGCTGTATCCGTGTTCACTGGCTACAAGCGTAGGGTTATTGACGCTGGTTTGATACGGTACTTACGCTACGTTCAATACGCGGCGACCGTTATAGTAGCCGCACTCTGGACATGCGGCGTGGGTCAATTTTGGAGAGTTGCAGTTAGGGCATGATGCAACTGAACTTGGGAACGCTTTATAGTGTGTGCGTCGCTTTGCTGTACGTTGCTTGGAATGGCGTCGTTTTGGGTTTGGCATTGTGTGCTCCTTATTAAATCTGTAATACGTTAATTTTTGAAGTTGATGGATTTCAGAGCCGACCAACGGTCGTCGTCTGTCATCGGTGTTGTTTCAGTGTCCCGTAGCAAATGTTCATCATTGATGATATCTTTTGCTTCTTTGTTGCGGTATTCGGGCGACACCCGTTTTAACGGCAGTAAGACCGAGAGTTCTTGCGCCACTTCGAGCGTGATGTCAAGATAGGTTTCGTCCTCGCGCAGCACATGAACTTCGTAAGTGTCATCATGCTGCTCGTCGCGGCGTAGCAGATACAGTCCGGTGTCGAACACAAAACTCATTGCTATCGGAGCGGTAATCTCCTCCGTGAACTCGTTAAGTGAATAATCGCATACAAGAACGGCTGAAGCAGTAGCAACCGCGCTCAATGTAACACGCTTCCCGATTTTGGAGAGTTCGCCTGTTACACGGACATCGCCTGAGTATTCGGGATATAAACCCTCAACATCGGCGGCACCCGACTGAATATCGAACGGATAGTTACCGTCGCCTAACCCTTGAATTGGTATTCGTAACATGAGTTAATTACTCAAAGGTTATTTCAAAGCCCACAAATATACGGCTCAAGGATTCACGTTTTCGTGAGATTTTCTTCATTCAGAATGGATATTCCACTTAAACTAACAACCAAGCTGCTTCAATGCCTTCTTGGCAAATTCGTTTGCAGGGTTGAGTTTCAACACTTCCTTGTAATACTTACAAGCTCCATCTTTATCATTTGTTCCTTGCAATGCGGCTGCTGTATAGATAAGTGCGGTCTCCGAGGTTTTATCAATCTCAATCCAGAGCTTTGCCACACGCAATAACTCCGCATAGTCCTTCGTTTCAATAATCGTTTGTGCAACCGCCCCGCCCATACGGTTCACATCGCCTTTATATCTAGCGGGATCACGTTTAGCATAGTCAAGCGCAGCAAGAAATATATCTTTTGCTCCAGCGTTGTTTTTCAGCGCAATCAGACAGTTCACAAGCAATGCACGGGCGAAGAAAAGCGATGAATCCTTTTCAATAGCACTGTTAAGATATACCGTAGCCGAGTCGGGCATGTTCGCAGAAAAATAGCTCCGACCAATCAGTGCGTTAAATCGCGGGGCGTTTGTATCGGGTTGGCTTTCTATGCGTTTGCGGTACATTGCTATAGCATCGGTGTAGAGCTTGCGGTCGTAGTAGAGATTGGCAAGACGTTCCATCGTTTTCATTTTGCGCGGGTTTGCTTCAATAGCTCCGCGAATCTGCACTATGGCATTCACAGTGTCGCCGCTGAGCATCAGGGAAATACCGTACCGTTCCAAATCATCGGCATCGAGCTTCACACCTGCAGCCGATGTAAGTTTAGCAAATGACTCCGCGCTTTGCTTGTACTTCTTCGTATCGAAATAACAACGCGCAACGTAGGATAACGCTTTTGTACGGACGGAGTCAATTTTCTCTGCGGCGAAGAGCAGATGCGGCTCGGCACTGTCGCAGTTACGTATTTCATTATAAGATTGCGCCAAGAACCAACGGGCGATTGTCACATTCGGTGCATCGGGGCGCATCCGCGCATATTGTGCAAGCGAGGGTGCGGCATTGGCATACTGTTTTGCATAGAAGTAAATCTTGCCTTGCTCGAAAAATGCACGTGCGTTCTTAGGGTCGTCCTTGGTGATGCGGTTCCATTGTTGCAATGAGCGTGTGTAGAGTTCGTTGGCAAGCGCATTCTCCGTTTCACGGTTGGCGAGTTTGTAATATGCCGTTGCTAAACGCTCACGGGCTACAAGGTTCGTTTCGTCAAGTTTCAACGCTTCTTCGTAGTTATCCTTCGCAAGTTCAAACACGTTTTGTTTGTAGTATAAATCGCCAAGCGCAATGAATGCGTCAGGAATCTTTTTATTCTTCTCGCGTGCTTTTGTCAGGATAAGTTCGGCGGTATTGACGCTGTCCGCCTCGACAAGCATTTGCCCAAGCACAAGCTCATTCAGCGGGTCGTTCTTATCGTTCTTCAATGCCTTACGCATCAGAGCAACTGCTTCGGTACGCTTGCCCGATGAACTGAGTGCACGGGCATATTTACGTGCTGACATTGAGTTGTCGCGGTTTTCGTTATAGGCACGCTCATAAAATCCGAGCGACTTTTCCGGTTGCTCCAATTCGGCATAAATATCACCAGCCAGCATCAACACTTCCTGATTATTGCTTTGTTCTTTTACAGCAACATCAATGTGTTTTTGCGCCGCTTCAAAGTCGCGTTCAGCGACAAGTTTCTTCGCTTGCTCGAAATCAGCACCTGCATAGAGTGTGACTCCGCAGAACAATGTGATGAGAATGACTGACAACCATGATTTCATTGATTTATTCCTCTTCAAGTAATCTGATTTTTGCATACGCCGGTACAATGCCGTTGGTTAAAAATGATCGTTGTGGTTTGGCTTCTGTTGCAAGGTACGATGCAACACCAAACGGGAAATTTCGCAGGTCTTCTTTCAAAAGTGCCGTTATCCTGACGGGATACGGATACATGTTTCGATAGACGGTTGATTGATGTACCGTCAGCTTTGTATATGCTCCCGTCGAGTCGGTGTATCCTATCCGCAACATCTTGAACCGAGCGGTGTCGTTGCAAAGTTGCGAGAGCAGCCCGACACCGATTGCATTCGTGTTTTGCTGGACGGCGGCTCTGACAGAATCACCTGATGAAAAGTAACGAGAGATTGTTTTTTCTTTTATCGTCCGTCCATTTCCGCAGTAGCGGACAAGATTAGCCGTGACTGATGAGGATGGTTGCGGAGCATAAAACTGTGGTGCATTTTTCAAAAATGGCAGTGAAGAAGACAATGGTGTGGCATTCGAGAAATATGCTTTGAGCGCGGCGGCAGGAAGCGTGTCGGTCGGGAATTGCTTGTTCGCAAAAAAGACAAGTGCATCGGTGGCAACATGGAAATCCTTGTGCGCGACAACGCCAAACTTTTTCATGAGGGAATCCTCATCGTAGAGATACGGACGCGCTACAACAATCAGCCGAGCCGAGCCGCCGAGTAGGTCGGCATACGCAGTCCGAGATGTTGCAGGTTTCAGTGTAACGACAGCACTCGCATTTGCAGAGTCGAATCCAATGATAGCCGTTTGTATGAGTGGCGCAATTTCTTCATCGCACACAATCTCTGCTTTTCCTGCAAAGAGGGTCTCGGCGTTCGCATCACGCTTCGGCTCGTTGCATGATTGCATCGCAGCCGCGCCGCATAAACAGAGCAGCACGGCAAGGATATTATTCTTCATTATCGTTCTCCGAAAGTTCGTTTTTTCTACGAATGATATACGATGTCAGGCGGTACACACCGAATACAACCAACATTCCACCGATGAATCGGGGCAATGTTGGATCAGAGCTACCGTTCGCTCCGGGTAGTGCGGGCATCATCACAAAAAAGCAGACACCAAGCACAATCATCCCGCCACGAACTAGCAGGTTAATGTAATCGAGCAAAGTGAGCGAACTTAATTTCATGGGTACTGAAAAAGAAAAACGCCAGCCCTAAACGCAGCCGTGCCGCACCTTGGAGCTGACGTTGAATCATACGTCTATGAATTAGCGTAGCTTGAATTTCACGGGAACATTCACCCAGCAGTCAATCGGAGAACCGTTTTGAATAGCAGGTGTGAACACACATTCCATCACCGCTTTAGCTGCGGCTTGGTCGAGTGCATCCGATACAGCTTGGTCAATAATATACTTAATTGGCTTACCGTTTTTTCCCACAAGCACACGGACAGAAACAGTACCTTCAATACCGGCGCGTTTTGCCATTTCAGGATATACAACTCGACGTTGTACATCAGCAATATCCACTGCCGGTTCTTTTTCAACGGCAACGAACTCGCCCGGATCAGGTTCTTCTTCTTTGGTTACTTGTGCGCTGTTATCAATCACGCCAACACCGTCGCCGGGAGCGAAACCACCGTTGTCCGTACCATCACCTCCGGTAGATGTTGCCCGTGCAATTTCGTTCACATTGGCAAAGTCCTTAGCATCGGGTGCAAGCATAGTTTCCGGTACAGGCACGGGATTTCCCGCTACAGCCGCCGGACCTGATGCAGCTTGAACATTCGAGGGCGGCGGGGGCGGTGCAACATCCGGTGCATTGGATGGCGGAGGAGGCAAGTCGGTCAGTTTCAGTTTAACAACAGGGATATTTTTCTTCAACGCAAGCGAGCGTTCAACGAAGTAGTTATAGACCCAAAAGAACAGGAAAAACAGAATGAGAACTCCGGTTGCAATAGCAAATGCACGGTATGTGAACTTGCCTATCCACTCCTTAAGTTCTTTTGCACGGTTCTTAGCGAAAACATATTCGCTTGTCAATGTTATTGCTGTGCTCATAATGCTTACAGTCCTTTCAGTTTTTCTTTGTCTTCATCCGTCATTCGGATAACGGCAAACTTGCGCTCCCGTTTAGCAGTGGGATTCTCTTGCTTCAATTGTGTGATAATATCACCTTCCGCCTGGTTGAGAATATCCAATACCTGGACAATCAGACCATACGGTGCTTCCGAATCCGCTTTAAATGCAGTAATGAGCCGGTTTTTGGCTTTACCAAACATATTACGTTCAATAGCAAGTGATTTGAGATTCTTTAGATCCACCTGA
>JAEUSO010000241.1 GCA_016788605.1 Candidatus Kapaibacterium sp.
GAGCAAACGATACAGGTGATTGATGTGATTGACATATCAACGGAAGCACCTCGCTTTACAAGCATCAACCAAAAGATGACGGTGATTCCGCAAGTGAAAAACCGCTCGAACGGTCAGGTACCTACGGGATTGAAGTTTGTTATCACAAATCTCAATACGTTCCGTTTTGATTTCGACAACGGTTTTCCCGACTCGCTCGGCTTTGAAAACGGTGTTGTCACATTCGACAGCACAAACGGAAAGATTGAGTGGACACCGGTTGTTGAAGGATACATCTATGCAAGTGGCTATATCGAAAAAGACGGTTTGATGATTTCGGGCGGACAGTTTGGATTCTACACCCATGCGATTGACTTCACAAAGCGCGATACATCTGAGGTGATGTTCTCGAACTATCCGACAACATCGCTGAAACCGGGTGAAGCATGGTCGTTCAAACCGTCTGTTGCAAATCGTTATACAGGCGTGGAGCTGAATGCCACTTACAAACTTGCCGCCGGTGCGCCACAAGGATTGACGTATGACTCAACGACAAAAACATTCTCGTGGACAGCACCGCAAAAAGGAATGTATTCAGTGTTTATTGACGCTATTGCTGAGAACGGTAGCACGGTGAATATGCCCTTTATGCTTCTTGTTGCAGATCACATCTCTCCGACAATAAGCAGCGGCAACTTCTCACTTCTTCCGTGGAATTGGGCGCATGTCGGCGACTCCTACGATTCAACATTCAACTACTTTGGTTTCCACAACAAATACATGGTTGCTACGCTTGATTCGCTGCAAGGCACGGATGAATTTGATATTGATGATGTGCGTTACAAACTTGAGGCGGGCGCACCCGGAATGACATTGGACAGTGTGACCGGAAAAGTATCATGGACACCAACGCAGCAGGGTGTATGGGATGTTGTTGTTAAAGCATATCATACGACTCGTGGCGGAGTAGCTCGTGTCACACTCTCGTTCTTTGCATTCGATATGGAACCGGAAGCGGTCGGTCTTCTTGTACGCGGTCGCCGCAGCGGAACAACATCCGTCAAAGAAGAACCATTGGTAACAAGCATGACAAACATGACGGTAGCCCCTATGCCGGTGGCAGATGCGGCAACAATTACCTTGAAAGAACAACGTACGGACATACCGGTTCTTCTCCGCATCACGGATATGAATGGTACTACGGTCTATCAATCGCTTGAACAGCCGCTTAGTGGCGGACGTTATCAAATCAATCTCGACCGTCTGGCGCAAGGCACGTACTTGCTCTCGGCGGAACAAGCAAATAAACGGTCAGCAACTCCGCTCGTGATTGTACGATAACGCTCCGCCTATTGTATCACTGTCCCGCAGCCGGAATATCGGTTGCGGGATGGTTGTATAAAGAACTACGCCTCTTGTTTAACCACCGCGAAATGTTAAACCCGGAACGGATGGAAACAAAACGACACTCTAGTATGTTGTGTCGGTTCGCAAGAATCCATCCTAACCCGAACCAATGATGAAACACGATTTCTCACATCAAACTGATGCCGCGCTGTATGCGATGTTCTCCGGCACTGCGGACGAAGCCCGCTCCGCGCTGGAAGAAGCATATAACCGCTACTCGCAACGCATCTACGCATATTGCCGGCGCATTTTGGGCGACGACCACGCGGCAGCAGATATGTTGCAAGAGACATTCGTGAGATATTATGACCAGGGCAGGAATGGGAAGGTCTTGTTGAATCACGCAAGCTACCTCTTCAAAATTGCCCGCAACCTGTGCTACACGCACCGCGACAAAGCGTCACGCATTGGCGGTGAAGTTGAGGACTACCACGTACCGGTATCGGATGTACCCTACGAACACCGTGAACTGATTGGACTCATCAAAAACGCGTTAGAAGAAGTACCGCATGACTTGCGCGAGGCGTTTGTTCTCCGCGAATACAACGGGCTCTCGTACCAAGAGATTTCAGAGATTATCGGTGAAAGTATGGATGTGGTGAAAGTTCGCATCTTTCGTGCAAAGAAAAAACTGCGCGAGATACTTAAACCGTATGTGTCTGAATTCGAATAACATATACACGACAATGACAACGACACGATACACGCACTGCTCACAACATTTAACAGGTGAATAACTATGTCACTCTCGCACGATGAAGCACTGTACCTCTTTGTGGATGGCGAACTCGACGCTTCGATGGAAGAACCGCTGTTCTCGGAACTTGCGTACAACGAGTCACTCCGTAACGAACTGAAAGATCTTCTCTTTATGCGGAATGCTGTGAAGCGCGATGATGTTGCTCCACCACTGTTTGTAAAAGATAAGTTACTTACCGCAGTCGGACTTGCAACCACTGCGCTTGGTGCGGGCGGCGGTGCGGGCACTGTTGCATTAGGCGAAGCTGCAAGCAGCACGATGCAATGGTGGAACGGACTTTGGATGAAAGTAGCTCTGCCAATTGCTACTGCATTTGCCGGAGCGGCAATGGTGTGGCTTGTCGAACACAAGGATGATGCGCCACAATACGTTGCCCAAGACGGATACACAAATTCCGTTCTTGCACCGAATGGTGATGTGTGGTCGAGCAGACATTCGGGTATGCTTCCTGATTACCGGCAGAATACCGTAACCAACACTATCAGTCAAACCGAGGGCGTTCGTCAGAATGCAAACGCACAGACAGAAACAATCACTCAAAAACATACACAAAATGCATCCGCGAACAGTGAAGACATCGGTGCAATAAAGAGTGCATTCCGTGCTGAAAAATCGCGTCTGCTTGTAACCAATGCTGCGCTGCAATCATCATTACAATCGGCGTTGGAGCGGAACGCGGCACTTGAGCGGAACGCCGCCGATATGGGAAAACGGATTGCAGGTATTGAGCAAGAAAATAATTCCTTGCGGGCAAACACGGCATCGCAACAACCGTTGGCATCACAACAAAATAGTACCGCAGCACCGCAGCAAGCGGCGATACAGCCGATGCGCTTTAACCCGTCAATGCTCAACTTGCGCCACAGTGCAAGCGTCCTGCCCTCGTCGTATGAAGACGGTGCCGCTAAAACGCAAGGATTCACCATACTGCGCTTACGAGGAATCAGTTCGCAAAGCATCACGCAATCACATGTTCGACCCGAATCATCATCAATCCTTGACAACGCCTATCTTGGTGTGATGTACCAAATTACACCCGGCTTTTCGGCAGGGATTGAGGCGGGACGCGAGGCATTCGTGCAATCGTATCACGGACGTGTAAGCGACCGCGTAATGCACGTTCAGCAATATCCGCAACTTTGGAATGTGGGTGTTGTGATGAACTACCGTCTTGCATCGTTCAATGCCGGCGCGCCATTAGATGTTGTTGGTGAAAGCACGGTGGGCGGTGCTATGAACGGCGGTCCGTTTGCGCGGCAGTCGTTCGGGCTTCGTTATGCAATGAGCGGTAATGTGTCGCTCTTTGCAGGTGCTCAAATCACCGGTATGGGATATCAGTTTCAAGATACATGGTTCTCGACATTGAAGTACGGACTTATGTACGGAATCAATTATAGCTTTAACTAAGCTCCACGCAGTATATTTTATCATTCACCTACGCATAATGAACACGATGATACGACTATTCACCATAACCTTTGCCTGCATAGCAGTGCTGGCACTGTCGTCGTGCGGACCTGCAATTACAGACCCTGTCTATGGTCCGAAAGAGCCGCATTGGCATTTGCCTGTCGGCAACGAAATCTATGTTGCCATGCCAGGAACGGACTTCTCCATGACAGGAAATACGCTAATTCAGGCAATCGCAAAAGGAGTGATGTTGGATTTGGATTCACTCACCAACACGGCATCATTGCTTGTAAAAATTGACTCGCTCCCGATAGGCATGAACATCGGCAGCACATACGGCGATGAGTCAACCCTGACGGCAATGACGCTTGCCACCGATACACTCCGTATAAAGCTCGATTCACTAATTGTGATTCCCATCGGACTATTACCCGGATTACCAGGAAACCCGCAGGGCGGCGGAACGCATTGCTCGGTTCTCGTTACCCACAAAGACACGATGAGCAAAGGGGTTACAGAAACAAAAATTCCCGCCGACGGTGTGAATGCAGGTGTTCTGCTCCATGTTCTTCGTCCTTCGGCAGAGCCGAACAAAGTTCACTTGACATTACATTATTATTTCGGTAATCCGTCAAATTTCACCGAGCCAAATCTTGTTGTGAAAGTGATACCGCGGTTTTGGTAGTTACACCCCGCTGTCTATTTTTACAACGTATCGGGTATGATACATGAGCAGAACGGTATGTGTGCTTCGGCACAGATACCGTTTTTTTTATTCTGCTACCGCATGTGGGTCTGCCGGCAATGTTATCGTAATAACTGTTCCCTTATTCTCGGTGCTTGCTGCGGTAATTGTTCCTTTATGAGCTTCCACAATCCATTTAACAATCGAAAGCCCGAGACCGGTGCCGGGCACATCATACCGGGTACGGGATTTATCAACGCGATAGAATCTATCGAAGATATGCGGTATGTCGTCGGCGGGAATGCCGATTCCCGTATCGCTGACACTAATCAGCGTCTGTGTATTCTCAACCCATAACTTTACGCCAACGCTTCCGCCCTCGCGTGTGTACTTAATCGCATTGTCAATTACATTCAAAAGAACTTGATGCAGCCGCGCCTGATCGCCGACTATCGTTGCAAACGGTTGTATCTCATACTTCATGGCAATCTGCTTTTCCGCCGCAATAATTTCGAGGTCTTCGCAAACATCCTCTGTGAGTTTGCTGATATTCATCAGGTCTAATTGCAGGTGTACCTGACCGGTTTCGGCACGGGAAATATCAAGCAAACTTTCAACGACTTTCGAGAGACGGACAACTTCCTCGAGTGCACTTGAAATTGCCTGTTGGTAATCGTCGGGTGTGCGCGGACGGCGGAGGATGAGTTCAAGTTCGCCCATCAGGATTGCAAGCGGTGTACGGAGTTCGTGCGATGCGTCGCTGGTGAACTGACGTATCTGTGCGAAGGATGACTCCAAGCGTGCAATCATCTCGTTCAGCGTATCAGTCAGGCGACCTATTTCATCATTCACAGGCGGTGCCGGAAGCCGCATCCCGAGGTTGTGCGCGGTGATTTCATGAGCTGTATGGGTTAGCACATCAACAGGGCGCAACGAATATCGCGCAAGCAAATAACCGCCGAGTATTGAAATGAATAATGCCACAGGCAGACCGAACAGAAACACACCGAATAGTTCGTTCAAGGTGTCTTGGATTTCGGTAAGCGGGTAGCCGACAG
>JAEUSO010000242.1 GCA_016788605.1 Candidatus Kapaibacterium sp.
TCGAGAACTGGCATATGGGAAATACGGGCGAGGTCGTGGCTGAAAAGTACAACATCTCTCGCGAAGCCCAAGACGATTTCGCCGCCAAATCTCACCAAAAAGCCGCCGCTGCACAAGCCGCAGGCAAATTCGCTGACGAGATCGTGCCTGTCGAGATCCCGCAGAAAAAAGGCGACGCGATCGTGCTCGATTACGACGAACCTGTTCGCCCCGACACGACCGCCGAGAGCCTCGCAAAGCTCAAGCCGGCGTTCAAAAAAGACGGCGGCACCGTCACGGCGGGCAATGCTCCGGGCGTGAATGATGGTGCTTCGGCGGTGGTCGTTACTTCGGCTGAGAATGCGGCGGCACTCGGCATCGAGCCTCTCGGCCGCGTGGTCGCGTGGGCTTCGTCCGGCATCGAACCAAAACTCATCATGATGGCTCCGGTCAAAGGCGTGCAGAATGTCCTCGCCAAAGCCGGCTGGTCGATGGCAGACGTCGATCTCTTCGAACTCAACGAAGCCTTCTCCGTCCAGGCCCTCGGCGTCATGCAGGAACTCGGCCTCGATATGGAAAAGGTAAACGTCAACGGCGGCGCCGTCGCCCTAGGCCACGCCATCGGCAACTCCGGCGGCCGCGTCCTAACAACGCTCCTCTACGAGATGAAACGCCGCGGAGCCAAAAAAGGCGTCGCCGCCCTCTGCCTAGGCGGCGGAAACTCCGTAGCCATGGCCGTGGAACGGGATTAAGTTGACCTTCACAATTTAAACAAAAAAGGCCGCGGGCGATCGCGGCCTTTTCTTTTGCCTTTGCTCCTCTTCCTCGCCGAGCGGAAAAGCTGTGCCGCCACGTCCCAGAAAAATACTGTTGATTTCGGATATCCAGTTTGGTATTCTCCTTTCAGTTCTTTGAATCTTGTGGTTTTTGATGAGCGAACCCATGGGACGTTCATTTCAAGACCTTTACAGGAGGCTAAAGAACAATGGAAATTGAAAAATTTTCAGGTCGGCTCCAGAGGTGGTCGAATTCGATAAACAAAACAGTGAAGCCCATTGTGGAAACACTGCAGTTGATCGTAAGGCTGATTGCTCTGGTTGGTTCGGTCGTAGTTCTTTTGAAAAAGAGTCTATAGAATCCTGTGCCGCCGCCATACGTTAACAATGGCCGCCGCTTTCTTGAGATTTGAAACCCGCGTATTTCACTGTGGCCACTTTGAAATGCCCGCGCGTCAGTCGAAATTAATTCTTTTTCTATTCAGAAGAAAAAACAAAAAAGGAGTCGGCAAATTGCTGGCTCCTTTTTCTATCTTGACTAGATCAACCTTATTTCCGTCGTTCTACCTGAGGCACGGTGAACCGTCTTTATCTCTTCCCCGCAGTCTGTTGTAATCGTTGATTAGAAAGATATACCAACCATCAATGGCGGAGTCTGGTGAACTTGACAATTGCTCTCGCGACGAAATTGCGACGAACCATTTGTCCATGTTGAGCTTCACGGGAGAACTTTTTGACCTGATATCAAACTCAATCTCATCCCCGCCGGCGTCGATTAGTGTAACGTAATTCGGCTTATCTACGGTGACGCTCATCAACGTCACTGAATCACAGTGATAAGTCTCACTAGATACAATTTGCCGCTTTTCCTTTTCCACAAACTTCTTCCTAATAGCCGCCTCTAGATCGGCCGGAAGCGGGATCCTTTCACCGTGAACTGGCTTATAGTAATTCCAAATGCCTAACACTCCGATTGCTGCTACCAGAAGAACAACAAGAGCGACAAATATGTACCGAGCGTAGCTAGTGCCGTTCAGGTAATCGTCATCGTCACCGTAAAGATTGAGCGAGCTATCTTTCATTTTTCGAGTTTGGAGAATTAATTAAGCCTATCGTAATGGTAACCTCCATAATCGTCAAATAGTTGCTGTGAGCAACGGCTTTGCAGGAAAACTTTGGGATTGTAATATTTAATCAAGTTTCGAAGACACTTGGACAAGTAGTAGAGCTACTTGCACATTCTTGCTTAACGAAGGCAGAAGATTTGAGGATCGTTCCTGAACGCTCGAAGGGAATCGCACAAGCTTCAAAGGCGATGGCGCAGACTTCGAGGAGCATTGCGGATAGTTCCAAGAGCGTGGCGAGAGGCTTGAGGGCAATTGCACTGATTTCGAAGAGCATTGCACTAAGCTCCAAGAACATTGCACAGACCATGAAGGGAATTGCACAACGTTTGTGCAACGTGCATCCTTGCATTTTTCCTACGATTTGGACTAAAATCGCCCAACTTTGTTATGTCAGTTGCTCCCGCGACTTGCCTTGCAGGAGCCTTTGATAAATCTCAGGCAAAGTGGAGGTATGTAAATGGCAGATACGATTGCTAGTGCATCCGACAGTTCGTTGATAGATATTGGAACGCAGTGTTTCAACGAAGCGAACAGTAATTTAGCGAACTATCCAGGCGTTACTCAACAGATGGTTGATGATCTGAAGACGTATCGCGACGGTTTTTCGCCCGAAGTAACTCTTCACGTCACCAAACAAGCCGAGGCGAAATCTCAAACGGCAGTAAAAGAGGCCGCAAGAACGCCGTTCGAAGCTCAGATACGGCTCATAAGAAATGTCGCAAAGGCTGCGGGAGCGTCTGAGGCCGCTATGGCCGCCCTGGGAATTCCCGTCGGTGATTCAAAAGCTCCGTCGAACGCGACGGTTCCCGCAGGGCAAGTCGATACGTCCGAGCGTTTGCGTCACACGATTTCGTGGACTGACGCCGCGACGCCCGATAATCGCAAAAAGCCACGCGGCACACTCGGCGCCGAGATCTGGCTGAAACTCGACGGCCCGCCGCCAACCGACGAAAAGGAATGCACGTTCCTAACACTCGACGCCGCAACGCCGTACCTAGCCGTCTACGAAGGCGCCGACGCCGGAAAGATGGCCCACTACATGCTCCGCTGGCGAATGCGAGACGGCACAACCCTAGCCTGGGGCGAAACCGTCAGCGCTACGATTACAGGTTAGGTCAAAAACCAAGTTGTCGTTGATAATATTCGAATCGAGAATATTATCAACGACCCTTTCATAGATTTAATCTGCGCCGTATTGCATCGCGCTCACACGAAGGAATTACGAAAATGGAAAATGAGGAATACCAAGAATATCGAAGTTCCAACAATTACGATGTTGAAGAGGAAGGACGTTGGGCTTTGTATCTGCAGCTAGTATCGATGCCGATCAAATTAGTTGGTGGCATTTTGGCCGTTCTATCCGTAATCCTTCTTTTTGTGAAGGGGATCCGATGGTACTGGGAACTATTCTATCCTTTGGTGAGTTTGATTTTATCGGTCCCGATTCTTTTACTATTTCCACTTGGATTGGTCCTCTGTCTCTTCAAAAAGACTAGAGGCTTAGGCGGTATCTTGCTGGTTCTTTCATCAATGTTGTATCTATTTGTCAATTGGAGCCAGGCATTGGCATTTGCCTACATTCACGCTGGTAGGATTTGGATGTTGATTGGTTTCTTTATGGCAGGCGTTGGTGTTTTCTTTATGGCGGCAATTGGAGCGGTCATACAGGGCGAGTATACAGACGCGATAAATGTAGTTGTGTCTGTTGCTATCTTTCTGGTTGTTCATTATTTCGGATTTTGGATGGTTTTCATTGCTGATGAGTCTGAGAAAGCGAAACACTTGGAGGAAAAATATCCGGGCATATAAACATGGAGATTAAAATGATCAGATTATTCACTTTTGCGTTCATCATCACGATCTTTTCCGTCGCTACGTATTCGCAACAATACGGGACGGTTTCCGCTGTAAAAATAAACTTGCGAGGCACTCCGGCAACAACAGGCGTAGTGATGACGACAGTCAATAGGGGCATAGCTTTCGAGGTTATTAAGGATTCAGCACCATGGTATTTGATTCAAACAGCCACCCATGTCGGTTGGGCTCATGGAAATGGAATCGACCTTTACGTTCAGAGTGGCTCGCGAACTGTTTACGAACCAATAGAACCTAGAACGCCGCAAAGAACTACTAAATCTGTTACGTCATCGGAATCTTTATTCGAGAAGGAATACGTCGGTGGCACGGAGACTAGCTTAAAGATAATTAATGCAACGGATCGTTTACTAACATTTGTTTTCGGTGGCGTTAAATATACTATTCAGAGCGGCGATAGCACCGAAATAGACTTCGAAAAGGGAAGATACGAGTACAATGTATCTGCATCGGGCGTTCGCGGAATGTCTGGCGTTGAGGAGTTTTCTGGAGGCTACAACTATTCTTGGCGGTTCACAATTGTTACAGTAAGGCGATAGTTAAGTTTCCTTTGGCTAATCGTGTTCGCGAGGTCCACCGATTTCTGCAACAATGTATTCGGCTACAGCGTTTATTTTGGCGGAGGGCGAATTTCGATGACTGCGAAGGAACATAATCGGTTGGTTGGCATTTTTCTGATGGCGCACGGTGGGATGCAGGCTGTGGTGATGCTGATCATTGGGGTTGTTTACGGTATTTTGGGTGCGGCGATGATCGCGGGCGGCGGCGGGCGAAACGGCGAGGCTCGTGTTGTCGGAGCGGTATTTATTGTTGTCGTCGCTGTGCTGGCGGTGGTCGCTACGTTGTTTTGCGGTTCGCAGATACTTGCGGGCTATAAGCTGTTTAAGGAACGGGCGAACGCGAGGACTTGGGGCATTATCGGCAGCATTGTGTCGTGTCTGTCGTTCCCGCTCGGCACGGCGGCCGGAGTTTATGGGCTGTGGTTCCTGTTCGGCGATATGGGCAAGCAGATGTACCTAAATCCCGCGATGCCGCAGCCGATGTTTGGCGAAGCGAAGGTTAATTATGCTGAGCAGCCTCTTCCTCCTAATAGTTGGCAATAGGCTAGGGACGAGGGGCAAGGGAAAAGGGAAGATGGAGAAAAGGCCGTCGTGGTTTAATCACGGCGGTCTATTTGTTTTATCGGTGCAGTTTCGATAGATTTTTCTTTTGTATTTATTTCTATCAGAAGGGAATTTTAGAACATGAGTAAAACAATTGGCGTCGTTGGCGCCGGAACTATGGGGAACGGCATCGCGCAGACCGCTGCGGCCGCAGGATTTTCGGTGATAATGTGCGATGTGTCGCAGGAATTCGTTGATCGCGGCGTCGCGAACATCAGCAAAAGCCTCGACCGTTTCGTAAAGAAAGAAACGATGACCGAGGACCAGAAGAACGAAGTTCTCGGCCGAATTACTACTACGACAGACCTCGAAGCTTTGTCAGCATGCACGCTTGTCGTTGAGGCTGCCTCGGAGAATTTCGACA
>JAEUSO010000243.1 GCA_016788605.1 Candidatus Kapaibacterium sp.
CGGCAGATTATCGTACTTTATCGTGCTAATCATAGCCAGCGACGTTACAACTGTTACAAAAGTAACTATACTGTGCAGGTAGGCGTTTGGGATATTACCCGGCAGAACAAAATAGACGGCAAATGTGACAATGGTTAATGCACCCGATGGGATTGGCATTCCACTGAAATAGCTCTTGTCCTCTAAACTTGTCAGTTGCGTATTGAATCGTGCCAGACGGTACACGCCCGCCATTGCAGGCAAGGAAGCAACTAACATCCCATATTGCGGATACTGTGAGTAATGAAGCTGGTAGAGGAGAAATGATGGAGCAACGCCAAACGACACAGCATCGCAGAGTGAATCAAGCTCAACACCAAGTTCACTTGCCGAGTTTGTCAGTCGCGCCATGTAGCCGTCCAAACTGTCAAACACACCGGCGAAGAAGATATAAAATGCTCCAGTTACAAAGTCATGCCCGGTGAACATGATGATTGCACTAAACCCGCAATAGAGATTTGCAAGGGTAAAGAGGTTCGGGATGATGGAGCGGGTGATACGTATCGGCACAATCTGCTCCGGTTATTGCAACAGTGCTATCACTGACTCAGCCGCAGTGACAACATCGCCTTCCTTGACAAGAATCTTTGTGCTAAGCGGGACAACAACATCCATGCGTGAGCCGAATTTCATCATACCAAACTTGCTGCCGATGACAGCGGTGTCACCTTCCTTGACTTCATATACAATCCGCCGTGCCAAATAGCCGGTTATCTGTTTGTAGAGAATTTTTGCCTTCGCATTCTCTACTCCAAAAACGCTCCGTTCATTGAGTTCCGACGATTTCGGATGCCATGCAACGAGATATTCACCCGGATAATACTTCACGTATTTCACGATACCATTCGCAGGGTGGCGGTTCACATGAACGTTAATCGGAGAAAGAAAAATGCTAATTTGTAATGCACGTGTTTTCAGAAACTCGTTCTCATCCACTTCGGTAATCTGTACTACTTTGCCATCGGCGGGCGCAACAATAATTGAGTCGGATGCCTGCGCTTCCTTCGGAACGGTGCGCTCCGGGTCGCGGAAGAACCACAGTGTTAGGGCAAGTAGGGCTATACCAATCATTACGAGAGGTATTTTTAGATAGATTTTCTCGAGATAGATTCCTGCTCCCGCAATAAGAAGCGAAACAACTACCAAAATGATAAGATTATCGTAACCGTATTTTGAAAACATTGATTTACTCGTGAACTATGATACTATGGTGTGGGAGGTATTGTGGAAAAATTATCCACAATCTATAAACCAAAGGATAGCAATCCGCCCGAAGCGTTGTAATTTCATCCTTCAGCACATCAGATGCTCAAAGTTAGCAAACAGGACACTTACAGGTCGGGTGTTCTTTTCAACACCGATTGCCGGCTCACGGCACTGAAAAGAACGACTGTTCGGGGTACTTTTCCGAACTCGGTTATTGCATGATGCACATTCACCCGAACCAACCATGAACACACATAACTATCAACCAACTACATAACGGAGTAATACCACTATGCGTTTTACGATTTCGCTCCTTGAATTACAAAAAAACATCGCCCTTGTTCTGCCGGCAATACCACCAAAGTCCACTCTCTATGTACTGGAACATATATCCGTATCATTGAGTGATGGTACACTTACCTTAGTTGCAACCGACCAAGAGCTGACTATCACAACGTCGGTCTCTGTTGTCAGCACGGAAGACGGTAACGTCCTTGTTCCTGCGCGCAAACTGAACGAAATTATTAAAGCGTTAGGAACGGAAGGCGATCTTGAATTCACCGCACATCCCACGAACTACGAAGTGACGCTTCGTACACGTTTCGGCGAGTATAAAATCAAGGGAATGAACTCGGAGGAATATCCGAATATCCCGGAATTCCCACAGGGTACTTCTACTACTCTTACTCGCAGCGATATGCAACGCATTGCTAACAAAACCACGTTTGCTGTCTCGACAGAGGAATACCGTCCCTCAATGACCGGTGTGTATTTTGAGTTCAAAGGCGAGGCATTGATTACTGTGGCAACAGACGGTTACCGACTTGTTCGCGTAACCACGCCCGCATCGAACGGCGCATTTCCTGACGGACTGTCGGTTATCGTACCCTCAAAGGCAATCGGACTTTTATCAAAAGCCGAGAGCGATGTTGTTATGGCAGTGAACAAGACACATGTGCAGTTTATCATGGCATCAACACGCATTGTATCACGATTGATAGACGAGAAATTCCCGGCGTATGAGAATGTTATTCCTAAGGATAACAACTTGTTCTGCACATTCCGTCAGCCGGAGCTACTCAGCGCTATTCGCCGTGCATCCATTTTTACAAGCTCCACCTCGCCGCAAATTCGTTTTGCCATCAGCAAACATGGAATCAACGTTAGTGCTGAGGATAATGAGTCAGGCAATAAAGCCCATGAAACCGTACCATGTGAATTCGAGAGCGACGATATGGAAATCGGATTTAACTACCGCTACTTCGAGGAAGCGTTACAGCATATCAATAGTGATGATACCGTTGAGTCGCAGATCCAAATGAGTTTGAGCACACCAACCCGTGCTGTACTCTTGCGTCCGAACACAGATGCAGATACCTTGCTCATGCTTGTCATGCCGATGCGGATATCGTAACTACTTTGGATGTCTGACCTGCCCGGTGTGAGTCAAACCATCGGGCAGGTTGAATTACGTTTCGAGATGCCGAGATAAGATTAATACACTGAATATTTGGACTACCACCTGATGTACCAAGAACCAACAGCCAGATACTACCATGAACACGCCATCGTACTTTCAATATTGGGCAAAGGCACATAAAGCCGAAGACGGCAAGGAACTTCAGTACCATTTACTGCCATACCATCTTCTTGATGTAGCGGCAGTGAGCTATACACTTTTAGAACAAGACACCCGCTTACGAAATAAACTTGCCTCTCTCTGCGGCATGAACGAAGATGTCTTCCAACTTTGGATAACCTTTATGCTCGGCTTGCATGATATTGGGAAGTTTTCACATACGTTTCAGAATCTAAGGAACGATATTTCTAAACTCAACGACCTTCCAGAAACTGACTTAGATGGTACTAAATTGACAGAAGATTATAGAGTACGACATGATGCACTTGGGTACGTTTTGTATGAACATCAAATTAAGCCATACTGTAATAAAAGGGTTGCTCCAGATTACTTGCCAATACTATTTATGCGACTTGTTGATACGCTATCACATGCGATTATGGGGCATCATGGTAAACCGATTGACCTAAATAAGATGAAATCTGAAGATGTGTTCAAGACACGCTTTTGGTCAACAACTAGTGAGCATATTAGTGAATACATTTCCGATTGGTCGAAGTTGGCTGGAATATGGGATAATACTTCACCTTATTTCAAAGCGACACCTGAACGATATAAGAAATGGGGCATATCTTCTTGGGATATTGCTGGGTTTGTCGTTTTATGTGATTGGATTGGTTCTAGTAATTTCTTTACATATAAGCATGAGGCAATGTCTCTTGAAGATTATTGGAACGATATAGCATTAAAGAATGCAGTGGTAGCATTAAAGGAATTTGGAATGTTACCTATTTCAAATCCCATAACATATCAATTTTCTTGTTCTGAATTGTTTGGCTTTAATACCCCAAGTCCATTACAAAAATTAGCAGAAGAATACCGACCACAAAGTCAAGAGCCGGAACTTGTGATTATTGAAGATGTAACAGGTGCAGGGAAAACAGAAGCGGCATTGATAATAGCAAATAGATTGATGGCTAATGGAAATGTGGATGGGGTATTTTTTGCATTGCCAACGATGGCTACCGCTAATGCTATGTATAAACGTATTGAGAAATCGTATCGCAAGTTTTTTTCGGAGAAATCAAATCCAACTCTTGTTCTTGCTCATGGTGCATCAAAACTTAACTCATCCTTCAAAACTGTGGTTGATGCATCGAAAAAGAAGAATCTAAATGACAACGATTATACAGAGGATGAGCAAAGTATAACCTCACTCTGTACAGAATGGCTTGCTAATTCAAATAGAAAAGCATTCCTCGCTGATGTCGGTGTTGGTACGATTGACCAAGCATTGAGTTCGGTATTAACTACAAAATTTCAAGCTTTGCGACTTATCGGTATGACTCGTAAAGTACTCATCGTTGATGAGGTCCACGCAAACGATTCTTACATGCACCGTGTGCTTGAACACGTCTTGGAGGCGCAAGCGGCATTAGGTGGTTGTGTGGTGTTACTTTCTGCTACACTTCCACAATCTATGCGTTCTGAACTTATAGCCGCATTTCGTCAAGGGCTTTCGTTTCGCAATAGCACCACACTCATTGAAAGTAAGTTGAGTTCTCACGATAACTCTCCATATCCGCTTGTAACAATATGCAATAGTGAACAACAACATCCTATCGAAATTCCTTGTGCTTCAAGACCAGATGTTAGCAGAACTGTTGATATTTCTTTGGTACACGACAAAGAAGATGTATTACTTATTATCAAAGAAGCAATTAGTCAGGGTAAATGTGTATGTTGGGTCAGAAATACAGTACAAGATACACGAGAGGCGTATAACGATTTGCTAAGTGCTGTTGAAGTTGATAACATAACGCTTTTTCATGCAAGGTTTGCAATGTGCGACCGCTTGAACATAGAAACAGAAATACTAAACAACTTTGGTAGTAAAAGTAGTGCAAAGGATAGACGAGGAAAGTTAGTTATTGCTACCCAAGTTGTTGAGCAGTCGCTTGATGTTGATTTCGATATACTTATATCCGACCTCTCGCCTATGGATTCGTTGATTCAACGATTTGGTAGGGCGATGCGCCACAACCGCGACATTATGGGAAATAGATTGAATTCGGGTGAAATAGACCAACGCGGAAAACCCCATGTATATGTATTTGCACCTCGGTTGGATGTCGAGATTCATCATAACTGGTATTCTTCATTCCTAAAGCGTTCTGCAAAGGTTTATCCAAATCACGCTACATTATGGCGGACTGCTAAGTGGTTTGATGTGCATAAGAAACTTGTTATGCCGAACGATGCACGAAATGCTATTGAAACTGTGTATTCATCCACATTAGACGATGTGCCTGTTGTTCTCCATGAATCATGGAGTAAACAATATGGAGAGAACCAAGGTGTAAAATCTATTGCAGAATGGGCAACCATTGATTTTGAAATAGGATATAGATCTTCTGAAGCAACTTGGCAGAATGATGTCAATCCTCGTACACGTTTGG
>JAEUSO010000244.1 GCA_016788605.1 Candidatus Kapaibacterium sp.
CGGGAAAGCGGGTGCGTACTAAGCAATCCTTCATAAACTGTACCTTTAACTTCTTGATTATACACTGACGAACTGTTCTGACCTTCAGGGCGGAATGTAGCCGGGAACTGATTAGAAAGAATGCGTATCTCACCGCCTGTTTTGGCGCGTGAATCACCGAAGTATTTCAACTCGTCTTCTTTGGGCGAATAGGTGACAAAGCCCATTTTCTCTGCGATTTTCTCGAATCCCGCACCGCCTGCTGTATCGGCAACCGAAGGGTCGGCACCCGGTGGCGTTTCGTACTTTTTCCAGAGTTTGGTATTCGCCGAATTGCTTGCCGGCATTTTGTATTCGCGCTTGCGGCGGCAACCTTCCGTTGTCAATGCCAACGCAACAACGCAGCATACCAACGTCAAAGAAATGAGTTTCTTCATACTGTTCTTACCCTTTCGCTGATTGTAAATATGTTATGGTCTTTGTTGTATTCCCCGACATACATGGTGGGCATGAAGCTGCCATAGATATGATGTCTCTGAAGAGTGTTGCCAATTTACAGCCACACTACGCATCGAACAAGATATTTTTTCGTGGAACGCTAAAACCGCCGTGCATGTAATTTGCATCTGTGTCCGGTATGAATGACAGGACACAGATGCTCTATCATATCAACAATCAACAGACAACAGTAATGCTCAATTTCGACCCGAGTTCAGTTCCTCACCGCGACCTGCACCAAATACTTCTCAGCGGGGTTGCTCCACGCCCGATCGCCTTTGTGACATCGAAGGACAGGAACGGCAATATCAATCTCGCACCATTCAGTTTCTTTAATGCGTATGCCTCGAAGCCACCAGTGGTTGCAATAGGTCCGGCAATCAGCGCAGCCACAGGGACAACAAAAGACACGTACCTGAATATCATGGAAACGCAAGAATGTACTATCAGTGCGGTGACGTACCCGATGGTGCAACGTATGAATATCGCGTCCGCAGTATATCCGCACGGCACGGATGAATACGATAAAGCGGGATTCACAAAAGCACCCGCAATGATGGTCGGAGTGCCGTATGTGTCCGAATCCCCCTTCGTACTCGAGTGCAGGTTGATACGTAATATCGAACTATTCCGCGAAGATGGCGGTAACGGGAATATCATGTTACTTCGCGTGCTGAACATCATGGTTAATGAAAACGCGATGACCGAGGATAAAATTGACCCGCGTAAACTTGACCTTGTGGCACGGCTTGGTTACAAATGGTATTCCCATATCAATGCTGATTCGCTTTTTGAACTCGGTCAGCCGCGGGGTATATGTGCCGGATTTGACGCTTTGCCGGAATCTATAAAACGCAGCACCATTCTTAGTGCCAACGACATTCATATACTGGCTGCAACAGAAACATTACCACAGCCGTTATCTGACGAAGAAGCACAACTGCTGTTCGCTGCGTTGAACATAGATTTCACGAATACCGGTTCAGTTCATACCGTACTGCATACGCTCCTCGCCGGGAACAGAACCGATGAAGCATGGCATATCATTCGTGCAGTAAATGCGTAATTTTTTTGATTCTGTTGCAACTTCGGTTTTCCTACAACGTAGTTGCCAACGGCAATCCCGATTAACATTTAAGGATCAGACATGCAAATCAACTCCCGCCTGATTATTGGCGCACTCCTCATCATACTTGGTGTCGGGTTTCTCATTGACCGTATCGCTCCGTTCGAGTTCGGCGAGATACTCCGCACATGGTGGGCACTGGCATTTGTTGTTATCGGTGCGCTGCAAATCATCAACCGACCCGAAAAATTAACCGGAGGTTTGATAATGATAGCACTCGGCTCCGCCTTAGTTGCCGACAACCTTTTCCCCGACATTCATTTTTGGGGGATATTTATGCCGCTGTTGCTTATCATTTTCGGTATCGGCTTTTTGCTGCGCGATAAATCCAAACCAATGATTGACATAAACGCTACGTTTTATAAACACACATCATCGGATTCCCATACTGTCTCAACCGATGAAGTAATCAGTGTCAGTGCATTGTTCAGCGGGTCGGAACAAACTATTTCATCAAAGAAATTTCGCGGTGGTAAGGTATCAGCATTGTTCGGCGGCGTGGAATTGGATTTGCGTCATGCCGAGATGGCAAGCTCGGAAGCATCGCTTGATGTGGAAGCATCCTTCGGCGGAGTGGAAATCAAAGTGCCGCAACACTGGCATGTGATTGTTCAAGGCAGTCCGGTGTTTGGCGGTATCTCGAATGAAACATTGCAACGTGCAATCGGCGGTGAGCAGCATGAGCAAACACTCACTATCCGGGCAAATGTTGTGTTCGGCGGGTTAGAAATCACGAACTGACCGGCTTCAGAAAATAACATAATTTCCATGACTCAGTCGGTTCGGGGCAAGAATCCCTTTGCCCATACCGGTTATCACATGCAAGTTTGCGGGCAGGTTTGTTTTCAACCACTACTCGCCCAATACTATGCTACAACAATTACTCCCGTTTTACAGCGGATTAATTATCCTTTTGCTGACATTCATGGCTGTTCCAAACAGCATCAACACACAACGCGGTGAAGGATTTGAAGAAGACCTGCCGGCACGTGCAGAATGGGAGCGCATTCGCCTCTGCGACCCCGCAACCGGTCGCATTCCTTCGCATATCCGTCAACGTGAACTTGCGTTTGCAGCATCACTGCCCAAACGCGAACAGTACTTGAAGCCCGCAACACTCCAATCGAATACATGGTCGGCTATCGGACCCTATAATGTTGGTGGACGAACTCGCGCCCTTGCAATAGATGCAGGCAATGAAAACATAATGCTCGCCGCAGGTGTGTCTGGCGGGATTTGGCGGACTTCTAATGGCGGTACAACGTGGGCGAAAATGAGCACGCCCGACGTGATGCATAATGTAACAACCATTGCGCAGGATAAGCGGGCTGGCAAGCAAAACATTTGGTATGCTGGAACGGGTGAGCTTTGGGGAAATTCAGCGGAACTGAATGGCACAGGTGCATATAAATCCACCGACGGCGGAGTATCATGGAATGTGCTTGCATCCACAACAAACTCAACAAAAGGTTCATGGGACAGTCCTTATGAGTTTATCTGGCGAATCGTTGTGGACCACACAAACCTGAATCAAGACGTTGTGTACATGGCAACAGCATTGGGGACAATTTTTCGCTCGTCGAACGGCGGCACAACATGGACTGCTGTGCTTGGCAATTTCGGTAACAACTACGGTTATTTTACCGAGTTGGCAATTAGTCCAAGCGGCGTACTTTACGCAACAATCAGTCAGCAGGCACCAAACAATGGCAACTCGGTTGTTCGAGGTATTTTCCGCTCGACGAACGGAACGCAATGGACGAAAATCGCGCCATCGTTTATGCCCGAAAAGTTTGGTCGCATCAGCATCGGCATTTCGCAGTCGGATGAATCGCAAGTATATTTTCTTGCCAACTCGCCGAATACCGGTTTCCGGCAAGTCAATTTTCAGGGACGCGAGGATTGGAACTCGCTGTGGAAATACACCTACACCGGCGGTGACGGAACATCGGGAGTATGGGAAGACCGCTCGCAAAACATTCCCGGATTCGGCGGCACATTCGGCGATTATGATTCGCAGGGCTGCTATAATATGTATATAAAAGTGAAACCGGATAATCCGAATGTTGTGTTCATCGGCGGAACAAATATCTTCCGCTCGACCGATGGTTTTGCAACGAAGAACAACTCGGTGTGGGGCGGCGGATATAAGCCCGGTTCGTCGCTGCCATTTTACGAAGTGTATGATAATCAGCACCCCGATCAGCATGAATTGCTGTTCCTTCCTTCCAATCCGAATGTGATGTTTTCGGGAAGCGACGGCGGCGTTGCAAAGTGCACAAACGCAGTGGCGCAAACAATCGAGTGGCAGTCGCTAAATAATGGTTACCGAACAACACAATTTTATACGTGCGCCATCCCGCAGAATCAAACTGGAAGTCAGGTGGTCATTGGCGGATTACAAGACAACGGAACACACTTTACAAATTCATTGAATCCAACATCCACGTGGGTTTCGCCTGGGCTAGGAGACGGCTCGTACTGCGCTATCGCCGATAACGGATTGTATTACATGTCGCGGCAGAACGGACGTTTGGGACGCTTCGAGTTGAATCCGAATGGAACAGTCAAGCGGCTCTCGCGCATTGACCCAAAGGGTGTTTCGCGCGACGACTACCTCTTTATCAATCCCTTCACACTCGACCCTGCCAACACGAACAGAATGTATATGCCCGCTCGTACAATACTCTGGCGTAATAATGATTGCAACTTGCATCAGTGGGACAGTTGGGATACCGTTGCACTTGCCACCGCCGGTTGGGATTCCCTTCCCGCAACGCGTAGTGCGAAAATCATTTCAGCAGTTGCGTGCTCCAAACAGCCCGCCAACCGAGTGTATTATGGAACGCAAGACGGCTACATCTACCGTTTGAATGACGCGCATCAAGGCAACCCGACTCCGGTTGATATTACCGGTTCTGCATTTCCCCGCGCCAATATCGAGTGCATTGCCATCAATCCGCGCAATGCCGATTCGCTCTTTGTGGTATTCTCGAATTACAATACGGAAAGCATTTTCTTTTCGGGTGATGGCGGGACGACATGGACGGCTGTAGGCGGTAACATCGAGAATAACGACGGTCCGTCTGTGCGATGGTTGGAGATTGCCCGCGTGAACGGCAAAGAGTTGTACTTTATCGGGACAAGCACGGGACTCTACTCAACTGCGTTTTTAAATGGCAATCAAACTGTTTGGGTTCAAGAAGGCGCGGCAACGATTGGCAATACGGTTGTTGCGATGATGGACTACCGCGAAAGTGACGGATTCATGGTGGTGGCAACGCATGGTAACGGCATGTATGCAGGAACGGTCACCGAATTACCGCCGTTGCCCGGAGTACCCTCGCTTGTGCTGCCGTTGAGCGAAACACGTGGCGTTCAAACAGGCAGACGGCTTGAATGGCAACCGGTGCAGAATGCCTACTACTACACGCTGCAATTAGCATTCGATTCCCTCTTCACGCAATCACTCCGCGAAACAAAGACCATCACGACAATATCCGATTCAGTGACGGGGCTTGTACAAGGAAAGCGCGAGTACTTTTGGCGTGTGCGCGGGGTTGGTGCAGGCGGCGCAGGTGGATTTTCGCCCGTATGGAAATTCCGAACTGCTTCAGCACCACCTGCTCTTTCCCTTCCGGCAAACACATCAACAGG
>JAEUSO010000245.1 GCA_016788605.1 Candidatus Kapaibacterium sp.
CGACTCGGTCTGCACACGGGTATCGAAGCCGAGTTCGGCCATGCGCGCCTCGTCGATCCACGCCGGCTGGCGGTAGTAGCCACCGTAGTCGATGTCCTCGCCATCGCCGGACTCGACGCGCCAGTGCAGGCGCAACGCCATGCCGCTGTTTAATCTTGCCTATCCCGCCACGTACTTTTGGGATGGTCGCGCCGCCACGCTCCGCCAGCAAGTGTTGATGCCGATACAAGACCCGATCGAGATGCACGAATCACTTGGTAACGTGACGGCAAAACTTCGCGCATCATCCACCTATCCCGCACTGTTCAAACGTGCGTTCGGCAGCGAAGAAATCACCCCGCAAACAATGGCTCTCGCGCTTGAGCAATTCCTGCACACAATGCTCTCGTATAATTCGCGTTTCGATCGCAGCCGCCGCGGCGAATTGCAACTGACACCGCAGGAAGACCGCGGCGCGCAACTCTTCTTCACCGAGTTCAACCCCGCATCAAGCAAGAAAGGCGCGGACTGCTTTCACTGCCACGGCACATCGCTTTTTACCAATAACGAGTTCATGAACAACGGTCTTGACTCGGCGCATCAATTCACCGACATGGGGCACTTCGACGTAACGGGCAACCCGCAGCACAAAGCCACCTTCAAAACGCCCTCGCTCCGTAATATCGAAGTCACCGCGCCCTACATGCACGACGGTCGTTTCCGCACATTGGAAGAGGTCATCGAGCATTACAACAGCGGTGTGAAATTTTCGGAAACACTTGCCACCGACCTGAAAGTGACACGGGTGGGATTGAACCTTACCCCGCAAGACAAAGCCGACCTGCTCGCTTTTCTCCGCACACTGACCGACACCACCTTCCTCAACGACAAACGCTTCGCCAAGCCGTAGGGGTGGCGGGAATACACGCTCAAATTTTATAGATAACCTACCGCGTTATGCTGTGTGCATTATCAGTTCTGGCAACCTGCTGAAATCGGGATGGTCGCCTGCGTGGGCAAAGTCGTGCTGCCACAGGATGTTGCCATTCTCGACGAAGAAGAGTCCGGGCATAACCCACGGGTCGCCGACGGGCAGACCGATGAAATTTCCTTTGACCGCAGCGCGAATGCTGCACGCCCAAACTCCCGGACTGAGCATCTCGGCTACGCTGCCGCGCTCGATGCCGAATCCCTTATAGAATGTCAGCGGCGAATCGCTTATTGCGCGGGCATCGCTCCACAGGTCGTTGAAAAAATCGCGACCTTGTTCAACCGTTCCTTGATAGAAAAAAACTACGGGCGGGTATCCCGTATTGGTTGCCGAAGCATTGCGAATATCCTTCACCATTTCGCGGCAGAAAATGCAGCCGAAGTGCCGCAGAAAAACAAGGAGTGTCGGTGTTGCGCCGAGTTCTTCGCCAAGGGTTGCGGCTTTCAGGTTCACACCGCTGATTGGTGTGTTCAGCACTCCGTGATTGAGTGTGGTGTGTGTCATTGTGTTATGGTATCCGGTGTGATGAGTGTTTTGTTACGAGCTGTTGTCATCTGCGCCATAACAGCATGTGTGCTGCACTTAGTTCGGTTAGTGCTGTAGTATGTGGCTTAGCAGCGGATGGATACACAGTATTCACATCGCATGTAGATTTGCCAGCACACTTGGTTGATTTATTTGTTACACTTGTACTTGAATGCAAGAATTGACGAAATGATTCAATGGGAACTTGAATCACGTACTTCATAAATACCTCTACTATGCCACATCGAACGTTAGTTTCTTTAAGGATAACAGGTGAGAATTTCAAGCATGAGGATATCACGACCTTGTTTGATATGAGTCCAACTGAAATGTGGAATCTGAATGATAAAGGAGTGTATGTTAAGAAATACACATTTAGTAACTGGTGCTATCAATCGCCGTTACCGGAGCGATCACCGCTTGACCATCACATACGATTTTTAATGGCAAAGTTTAGAGGTAAAGAACATTGCTTCGATGCACTTCCCGAGGAGAGTTATGTATCATTATTATGTGCGATATACATTGATGTTACCGATGATTCAACATCTGCAAGAACACCGGATATGGGGCTGACTCGTGATGCAATCAATTGGCTAAGTCGTATTCGAGCAAATTTTGATAATGATGCCTATTTAAGAAACTATCCTCAAGGTGAAAATTAGACCTAACGAACCTTTCCCGTTATTGTAAGGATAATCACTTCGCTATCGGTTCTTACCCACCGCCGCTGGTATTCGTGTAGCCACGCCGCCAATCCATGTATTAAAGTGTTTTGCAGCAGTGTGCATCATAAGCGCTTCGCAGAACTCATGACGGAACTTAAAGTGCATGGTAAGCGCGTTGTGGTTATTGCGTTTCGACTTTCAGTCCGAGCGGATGTTTCAGCTACCCAAGCATTATACAGAAATGGCGGAGTGGAGTAACACTGTCAAGGGTATCACTTGACAGGACGATATTCTATTATCTCCGTACTGGCAGCCCCCTTCAACTCCGCTCAGTGTGCTTATTCACTTGCACTGCGAACACCGTTTAAATTTCAATGCACTGACACAAGCACACTGATGCTGCGGTTATTGCAATGTGCTGTGATTCGGAGTTCCTAAACGAATCAATACCGCACAGTAGCAGCATACCACGCTGCAGCACATTTTTTTTATACCCTAAAGGATACACCATGAACCCAGTGATACGCTATGCAGTGTTAGTAATTTGTACACTGACCGCACCTGCACTTTACGCAAACCCGAACGGACAGTTTTTCAATAAGTCCGGCGGCTGCGGTTGCCACAACGAGAACATCACCACCGCAACAACAACAACCGTCACACCAAGCAGGACAAATGTTCCGCCGGGCGGGAAGATTGACTTCGTTCTCTCGGTACAAAATGCAACGCGCCCGAAGGCGGGATTCGGTATTGTTGTCTCCAACGAGGCATTCACTGCTCCTGTTGGCAAATTCACGCATGGGTCGGATTGCCACGTCATCAGCAATCAATTAGTCCACAACGAAGGCAAGGTAATTTCGGGTACACCGCGCGAGGCAACATGGTCGTTCTCGTGGACTGCACCCGCAACTCCCGGAACGTACTTCGTGTATGCAATTGGCAATGCGGTGACAAATGCCGTTTCGGGCGACTGGCGGTACATCACACCGTTGCAAATCAATGTCGGCACATCGTCGGCGGAAACAGATACGGGCGATGAGATGCTTGCATATCCCAATCCTGTGTTTTCGCAGCTTACCGTTCCTGTTCCGGAATCATGGAGCGGCGGCACACTTAGCATACATTCCACAGAGGGAAGCATGCTCTACCGCGAAGAGAGTATCGGCAATGCCGTGCAGTGGGATACACGCACACCGGACGGCGAGTTTGTGCCGTCGGGAGTGTATTACATTGTGCTTGAGCGAGCGCAGCGGCGGCGTATTCTGCGTGTGAGTGTTGTCCGCTGATATTGGCAACGAGAGAATCTATACGTCGAGTTCGGTTTCGACAAATCTTCGGCAGTATTCCCGAATCATATCGCGCACGGCGCGGAACTGCTCCATGATTTCCTCGTCTGTTCCTGTGGCTTTGGCAGGGTCGGGAAAGTTGTGGTGATACCGCCGCACATTGCCGATGAATACCGGGCAGCGTTCCTGTGCGTTATCGCAAACGGTAATCACTGCATCGAAATCAATTGCACTATATTCTTCAATATTGTTGGATGTATGATGCAAAATATCCAGACCGTCCTCGCGCATGATTGCCACAGCACGCGGATTCACTCCGTGCGTTTCCACTCCCGCGCTGAATACCTCGGCACGGCTGCCTGAAAAATGCCGCAGGTATCCTTCCGCAATCTGACTCCGGCAACTGTTGCCGGTGCAGAGAACAAGAATCTTTGTTATATGACCGGTGCTACTCATACCAAAAGCCAAAGCAGGTTGATAATCGTGAACCGCCAGTCGAAGCCGAAGATGAGGTTCAGGGCGATGATACCCGATGTAATGATGATCGGTTTTTTGTAGCGTATGTACCAAGCCGGTTGTGATTGTTGATCGCTCTTCATGTGATGGGTTTATGGAGAAAAAAATGAATTACGAACAACAGCCCGACGAAGGGTCGCACGAAGGTGCGGCGGCAGTTTGAAGTTCCGAGAGTTTGATTTTGCGCTTTGCAGTTTGCACATATTCTTGTTGCATATACTCGTGATCCGGTATGCCGCAGCGGTCGAGCGCGAGACAGTTCGTATATGTTGGTGTCAGTCGGAACGTACCATCGGCGAACTCGATGCCATAGCGACCCACGGTATCTGTCTGATACTCGACATCCACATCAAGGTCGTCGTTGCCGAAGAGCGGCTGTGCAATGCCAAGTATGCCCAACAGCTTTTGCGGGCTGAGGCGATGCTGGACATCATTGGCAACCCACAGTTGAATGCTAAGGGATTTCTCGTTGCGTATCGTGCCGCCGCAATCAACGTAATGCTTGGTATTCAGCCCCGCCTCGGTGATATGAAAATGTTGCGGCACATAATCGCCGTCGGGTTGTTGTATCCGCAGCTCGCTCAGGGTTGCAAGCGCGTTTCGGAATTCAGAGAGTTTCATAAGTGTGCAGTATAGTTTGTGATTAACAGCAGGTTGTCCGTTGTGTGATTGTATCGGCAATGCCGTCGAAATAGGAGCGCAGTTTATCAATCTCTTTTTCATCAATGCAATAGCAAATCGCCGTTCCTTCCACCGTCCCTTTAATCAGTCCCGCGTTCTTGAGTTCTTTCAGGTGTTGCGAGACGGTTGGCTGCGAGAGCGGCAGCACATTGACGATGTCGCCGCAAATACAGGAATCGGTCTTCATCAGATATTCAATGATTGCCACCCGCGCCGGATGTCCCAACGCTTTCAGTTGCTGCGCCAGCGTATTCTGTTTCTTCGTAAAGTGCTCGGTTTTTGATGCGCCCATTGCTTGTGTTGAGTGATTGCTTTATTGCAATATAACGATAGAAGAACAACGAGCGCAAGCGGATTATCGGAGTTTGAATTTTATGGGAACTGTTACCCAACAGTAGATAGGATTGCCTTTCTGAACAGCGGGTTGAAAGGTTGTTTCCCATAATGTTAAGAATGCTACAGGAAATAGTATAACTGATGCAGTCGGTCCAGTATCATCACTAATCGCTATCACTTTACCCCGTTTATCAATGAGGCATCGCGCATTAATCACTTGTTCAACTGATAGAAGTCGGGCTGCTTCCGGGTAT
>JAEUSO010000246.1 GCA_016788605.1 Candidatus Kapaibacterium sp.
ATGTTCATTACCCCTACATCGTGTATGATACCACTTGCTGCGCCACTGCGCCGGTTACTTACCGTACTCTCGATACTTGCCGTACTTGCTGCAATGCAAGGATGCAGGACTATGCAGCGCGATCAAACGGCAAAGTTTGGGAAACCATCGCCGTATAAAGCGGACTGGACGGTAACACGTACGAAATCCGGCGGTGCAATGATTTCCCTTCAATACGGGATGATACAGGACACCTCGAAACCGATTAATAAGTTTATGTCAAATGTCGTCAATCTGGACATTTGTATATACGATGAAGAGTACGCGCCGCTCGATACTCTTTCGCCCGGTCTGGTTTCGTCGGTAACGGGCTTTACCATCGGAATTGATTCTCTCTACATGTTAGCCGAAGGTCGCTGGCGCAATCCGATGGCTACACCGTTCACTGCACTAATTATTGACGCAGTATTGACGATGAACGACAGCACGCGCTACCATGATGCCGTTCGTTTTGAGCTTCCCGCAGGCGATAGCATTAAGCCGATAGAATACATGACGGTAAAAGGCGATATTGACGAGCAGACAGATTCAACCATCACCTTTGGCTTGCTTGCCACACGCAATCGGGGTGTACATGATGATTACCATCCCACAAGCGAGCGCATGCGGCTGGAAATCTACTCGCAAAAAGGCGTGCTGCTTTATGGCTCGAATCACGGCATGAACTTTTTACAGAGCGTCGGGCAGGTAGAGCCGAACAAGATAGGAGATAATAAACGCTTTGTATTTATGTGGGGCGGCACAGATAACGATGGAAACATATTGCCCAAAGGTCGCTACAAGGCAAAACTGACACTTGTCACGCGCCCGTTCCCATATTCAACAACTATTGATTTTGATTGGAAAGGAAACCCGAAATGACAGAGCAGGATGCTATGAAACGTGCGATTGAACTCGGCTTACGCGGCTCGGGGGCGGTAAGTCCCAACCCGCGCGTTGGCTGTGTGATACTGCGTGATGGACAGGTTATTGGCGAAGGGTGGCACGAGCAATACGGCGGCGAACACGCGGAGGCAAATGCTATTGCCAATGCCGGAGGAAATGTGGAGGGGGCAACCGTTGTGGTCACGCTCGAACCATGTGCACATGAAGGCAAACAACCGCCATGTGCCGACCTCCTTATACGCCATAAGGTGGCGTGTGTTGTTGTGGGAACAACCGACCCTAATCCATTGGTAGCGGGCGGCGGTATAGCCAAACTGCGCGAAGCGGGAATCGAAGTGGTAACAGGCATACTCGAAGAGGAATGCCGCTGGCTATGCAGATTCTTTATCAAGCACATCACATCGGGCGAACCGTATATCATTGCAAAAATCGCGCAGTCCTTCGATGGTTGCATATCAACTGCGCGGGGTGAATCGAAATGGATAACGGGCGACGACGCTCGCCGCCGCGTTCATGCCATGCGCTCGGAAGTGGATGCTGTTATGATTGGCAGGGGAACTGCACTTTCCGACGACCCCGAACTCACCACGCGTGATGTTGATGGCGCACATCCCCGCCGCATCGTGTTGGATTCGCACCTCTCGCTGCCACTGAGCTTAAAACTCTTCAGCGATTCCTATCGCAATAACACATTCGTCCTCTGCAACAAACGCGCTGCACAATCCCGCAAAGCCGACAGTTTGCGCGTTGCGGGTGTGAACATCGCCGCCGTGGACGACAACTCCGACTCATCAATGAACATCAACGCTGTTGTAGCATACTGCGGCAAAGAAATGGGTATTACATCAATGATGGTGGAAGGCGGCTCGCAGCTGCTCTCATCGGTGGTGCAGCACAACCTCGTGGACGAACTCCACATCTTCACCGCACCCATCCTCATCGGCGACGGTAAGCACAGTTTTTCATCACTCTACTCTGCCGCACTCAAAGACGCACGCCGGTTCCAAACCCGTGCATTAGGTCTCTGCGGTAACGACATCCACGTTATTGCAACACGTGTATAAACATGGTGCATTGATAACCTGTTACTGTATAGGAAAGACGGCACCGCTCATGATGCAATGCCCATCCCTCACTATGCCGGAAAGGGCAGTCCGTTGTACCCAAGCATTCCTGCGTTGTACTCTCTAAAAATACCAACGCCTCGATGCAATTAATCGGGAAATGAAATATTTTGTTACGTCCCTATTTAGCGCAACTTATTTACATCGTACCAAGGACAACCATTTGTTCAAGTGTTGGTTGTTTGCTGCCACCTTTGGGTTCGAGCGTTACAGCGAATGCGTCAACCTTTTCAATATTTTTCATTTGCACGATAGCGCCGCCATCGGTTGGTTGAAATACTCCCAAGTCCAACGGCTTCCCATCAACTAAACCCCATAACTGATAATCTTTGTCTGAGCCGGTTGCCGCAAGAGTTACTGCATCAAGATAAACTTCCCGTGTGCGTTTATTCCACAGCACCAGCGAGCGCGACCCCGGGAGAGCTTTGGGTGTCGCATTCATCGTGATAATCCGTACCATGCTATCGGCAAGCAAACGGCTGCGGAGGTCGAACATTCCGGCTTTAGCGGCGAGTGTCTGCTTAGATTCACGCAGTACCGCCACTTCACCTTCAAGCGACTCAATGTCCTCCTGCTTTTTATGATTATCATTCAAGAGTACAAGCACCGATACAGTGCTGATAGCAAACAAGACCGATGCAGCAACAGCAAACCTGTAATATGATTGTACACGCCGCTGAAGTTGAACTATCGTTGTTTGCAACACATCAGAAATTTTACCGCTTGCTTCGCGCACGTGTGTTAAAATGCGAGGGCGGAGTGCAGGCGAAGGATTGATTGCCATGCGGTTGATGAGTGATGTAACTACGGCACTAAAGGCAGTTGAATACCGCGAAGCATCGCTATCGGTTGATACGGTTTGCGCATATCCTGTGCGCCCGGATTCTGTCATGCCGCCAAGTGCATGAACAGCAGCTATCTCTTGTTTTTGAATCTGGTCGTCGCTTTGCGGAAACGGCGTTTGTGATGATGCCATAATGCTGTGCTGCTGTTAGTTGAGCGTTGCGGCTGTGGTGAATACGTCGTTTGTATTGTATGCAACGCCACCGAGAGATGCTGATAGTGTTGTGATAATCGCTAAGAGTATATCAGTATTGCCTGATGCCATATCACCGGATTCCGCACCGTGCGCATAGATGTCGCGCAATGTTATAAGTGCTAGACGTGCCCGTGATTTTACAGTGCCGAGCGGAATCCCAAAATCTTCTGCAATCTCGGACTGTGAATATCCTTGGAAATACATCAAGTCAATTATCATGTATTGCTCGCGTGGCAGCGAGCCGACAAGTTCACGCAGGTCAATACTTTCGGCATAATTCGGATGCACGGGATTGATATTGTCAATACCTACGGTTGTATCGGCGGCTTGGTTCATTGTGCGGTCGCGGAATTCAGCAGAGCGCAGCTTATCTATACCAAGATTGCGTGCAATCGTCAGCATCCACGTGAAGAGTGTTGCTTTTGCAGAATCGTATGATGCCCTGTTCAACCAGATTTTGGTATAGGCATCTTGCAAAACGTCTTCTGCTGCTCCAGAATCACCTTTCAATATCCGTAGCAGTACGCCATACAGTGCTGCGCTGTAATTATCGTAGATATATTCCAACGCAGCTTCATTACCGCTTTGCATCATTTGGACTAAATCCGGTTCGCTCAGAGTGAATGATGATGTCCTTGCCATGAATTTGTGTTGTTAACAGTTCGTTATTCTGCGAATATACGCCGTTTGCAGGCGAACGTGCCGGTATGTCACATTTGGCAATAACCGGATGAAATCAATTCATATCATCTCGTTGTCTTTCAAAAAAAATTTCTCATGTTGTAATCCGGTTGAACCGGTTCCATCGTAGGTATGGCGATTTGTTAGCAACCTGTTGAACAATTTGTCTTTGACCATGATACTTAATCGTACTCGTTCACTCCGCCGCATACTTATGCTCTCGTCACTTGCATGTGTGGTTTTTTGTGGTATCGCATTAGTACATATCTACATGGTGGTTCCCGCCGACGACGGGTATGTGAATAGCGATATTCAGCTTGCCAGAATTGATTTCAAGCAACCGCTTGAAACTGAAGAATTCGACCGGATTGAGGGGTTTGTCCGTTCGCAGCATGGCGTTACGCAAACATACTTCAACAAGAACGACCGCATTCTTGTCTATGCGTTTCATAACTCGCAGCAAAACTCCGCGGATGTGTTCAGGGCTTTGTCACAAAACACACCATTCAAAGCGGAACGATTTATCCCAAGCCAAGAATCCATGAAGAATGGTTGCCCTGTCGGCGGTGAACGCAGTGCGTCACTGTTCCGGCGCACAGGCAAGTTCCTTCATAAAATTTTTGGATAACCCGACCTCAAGAAAATCACAATACTGTTTTACTCATTACTTACAGGAATCATTATGAAACACTCTGCACTCCTTGCTTTTTGCCTTGGATTCGCCCTTGCAATCGGCGCGTGTAAAAAGGAAGAAACAACCGTAACGCCAACACCGGCGTCGCTCTACGACAGAGTAGGCGGTACGGCGATGGTAAATGATATGTCTAACCCCGGAACGATGATTGAAAAAGGTCGTCTCACACTACGCAGTGTCGTTGATAGCTCTATCTTCGTCATTGCAGCAGACCCGAAAATGCAACCGTATTTTCCAACGTTACTTGGTGAAGTAACCAAGGGTGACTTGACAGGATTTGCAAAGCTCAGCAAGAACTTCACCGATTTTATGTGTGTGGCAACCGGCTCGAAGAATTATACATACGGCGGGTTAAACATGAAAGCCGCACACGACCCAGCAATCAACAAGCGCATCCCGATGAAAATCTCGAATGCCGACTTTGATGCATTTGTCGGTGATATCGGAACAGGTCTTGCGAAGAACGGCGTGACATCAGCCAACAATGCACAGCTTGTAACTGATCTTGTTGCTCTTCTGAATACCACTCGCGCAGATATTGTCCAGAAATAGAGAACAGGACAAACGGTATTTCGCAGGAAATACATCCCCGAATCCCTCAGTGAATGGCAACATTACTTAGGGATTTTTTTATTGCTTGATGAACTTTGTTTCGGCGATGCGTTCATTGTTGCTGATCAGCACAACGATGTAGATGCCTGAAGCGAGGTTCGAAACATCGGAAGCGATTATGTTCCGGCCGGCCGATGCGGCTGCATTCAAAACCTT
>JAEUSO010000247.1:0-4980 GCA_016788605.1 Candidatus Kapaibacterium sp.
ATCTCGCGGAGTTTCGCCTTGGCGCGCACCACACGGTTGCGAACGGTGCTCAGCGGAACCTGCTGCGTATCTGCAATATCCTGGTAGCTCATGCCGCCGTAGGTCTGCATTGAAAACGCATCGCGGTAATCGTCGGGTAACAACTGCATGGCGGTTTCCAAAATCGTGTTTATTTCCTGTTGTTCGTACGTTGCCGCCGCCGCCGATGGAATCTCAACCGTGTCAATATCCACCGTGTCGTGCCGCTTCCGTTGCTGGTCGTTAATCACGATATTCCGGACTATCCGCATAATGTATGCGGCAAAGTGCTCAACCGACGTAGCACCTTTTTCGCCTGTTTTCAGAATCCGCAGAAACGTATCCTGCGTGGCATCCTTGGCGCGCTGGTCGTTCTGCAACGAAATCCTCGCATACGACCAAACCCGTTTTTCGTAGCGGCGGTATAGCTCGGTAAATGCCGCGTTGCGCTCTTCCGCCATGCCAAGCATGGTAAAAAGCTCCTCGTCGCTGTACGTAGCGTGCTGTCTCATCCGCCGTGATGCCGATTGATTGAAGATACCCGATACCCCTGTTTCGATGCGACTGACAAAGATGTTTCCGGTTTGTTTCATAAAAATTTTTCAAACCGTGGATATTTTTTCCGAGACGGCACCGCGCCATCCACCATCCTCCGACCGTTTTCTTGCCGGAAAGTTCCGTTTCGCACAAAAAACGCAGTATTATCTCTGCTTCCAACCAATACCCCCGTTTCCCGCCACCGACAGCCGCCCACAAAAAAATCCCCGTGAATCTGCGACGCCGTATTCCGAACAGGGCTTTAATCCGATACGGATACCCACAAAAAAAGCCCGCCTGTTGAGCAAGCGGGCTTCATGAATCAACTGTATTCAGCGGGCTATTTCTTTTCGCCCGTGGCTGCCAATGCTTTTTTCAAGTCCTCCATCAGTTTTGTTTCGAGGATACCATTCGAGTTCCAGAAGTGAACAAGGTGCGTGATGAAATCCTCTTTGCCGCTGACTTCCGCCGTCAGAACCACCTGAACGGTCTTATCCGGCATATCCTTAATGCTGAAGTTATACTGAACGCGACCCGACACCCACACGCCGCCCCGAATCATCGGTACTTTACCATACAGCAACAACACATCGCGGGTGGAATCCTCGCCCGAAACAAGCACACATGCTTCCGAGCGGATATTTCCTTTGTAGGTTTCGGTCTTTTCGTCGAAGTTCTGTTTTTCCATTTCAAGCGCACAGCCGCGCTCGGTCAGCAGCTTCTTTATGGTTTTCCAAACAGTGGGGAACGGCTTATTGAATTTCTCGCGCAGGACGGTCAGTGAATCGGGCGTATAGTCCGTCTGTGCATGAACCTGTGGTACGAAGGCGATAACGCCGAGAGCGGCAATCATACAAACGAGCAAGTGCTTCATGGGTAATCGGGTAGAGTGTAATGAATAATCTGTTATGCTGTTGTCGGCGGGGCTACGACCCAAGCAAAGATAAAACGGTGTATGCAAAGTAGCCGCAGCGAACACAGCATGTAGAGAAATCAAGCTGTGTTCACAAGAAATCAAAAAAGCCGACGATTCCCGCTCCGTAGCAAAACCGCTCCTTGTATTTTGCAGCCGCATTGCGCGTATGCAGTGCCGCCAAACACACTCACTCCCGATACCATACTATTCAATGAACGCATCTGACGTATCCCTGCGCGGAAAACTCTCCGCCCTGTTTGCCTGCATTGTACCGCTGTGCTTCTTGCTCTCGTGCAACCGTGTGCAGCATTCGCCCGATGAATTTACCAATATGGGCGAGCCGGTGACGGGTGATGTGATTTTCAAACACGAACTCTCCGACCCCCAAGGGCTGAACCCCTACACCACAAACGACAACAGTGCGAAGACACTTTATACGCTCATCTTCGACACAATGTTAGAGCAGAACCCCATCACCACCGAGTTCGAGCCGCTTCTCTGCGACACAATGCCCACCGTATCGGACGACCACTTGCGCTATGTGTTCCGCCTGAAAAAGAACGTGCGTTTTTCAAACGGCGAGCCGCTTACCGCCGCCGATGTCATCTTCTCGTTCAAAGCAATCAAGAACCCTCTTATTATTGACGCATCCCCGCTACGTAATTACTTCGAAGATCTGGACGACGTTCGGCAAATTGACCTACACACCGTCGAGTTCATCATGCGGAAGCCGTACTTTATGGCAATGATTCAGATTGGCGGTGTGGCGATTATGAACAAACGCGCCGCCGACCCCAAGGGCTACTCGGACGGTTATACCGTTGCCGAAACCAACGACACCAACGCTGTGGCAAAAAACACCGCAATAAAGCAATTCGCCGACTGGTTCGGCGGCGCAGAAGTGAAACGCGAACCGCAATACCTTATTGGGTCGGGTCCGTATGTCTTCGAGAAATGGGTGACGGGCGAGCGCATTATCCTCAAGCGGAACAAACAAAACTGGAATGCGGCTTCTCCCTCGCGCACTGCCTACGCCGATGCGATTGTCAGTGTGATTATCACCGACCGCACATCAGCCATCAGCGCAATGAAAACCGAGGATATTGACTTCTTCGACAACGTGCCGCCCATGCTCTACGCCGAGCAAGTGGACACCGCAAAATCCAACTACATCGGCAAGGGCAAATACGAGCAAAGCATTTATACCTACATCGGCTGGAACTCACGCAAGCCGCAATTCAACGACAAGCGCGTGCGGCAGGCAATGGCGCATTTGGTGAACCGCGACTACATGATACAAGCACTGATGCGCGGCTTTGCACAACCCATCAACGGACCCGTCTATCGCAACCGCCCCGAATACGACACCACGTTCCAAGGATACGCCTATAACCCCGACCGTGCCAAGCAACTTCTTGCCGAAGCAGGATGGAGCGACAGCAACGGCGACGGCGTGTTAGATAAAACAATCGGCGGGCAGCTTGTGAACATGGAGTTCAACATGAGCTTTAATGCGGGCAACGAAATCCGCGAAAACATCGCCATCCTTTTCTCCGGCGAGGCAAAGAAAATCGGCGTGAAGTGCAACGTACAGAAATTGGAATGGTCGGTATTCCTGAAGCAGAACTCGACCCATGCATTCGATTCGTACATCGGCGCGTGGGTGAACGAAAACATTCCTTCCGATCCTTATCAGCTTTGGCATTCCTCGCAGGCGGAAAAAGAAGGATCGAACTACGTAGGATTCCGCAACGCCCGCGCCGACGAGATTATGACACAGAACCGGACGGAGTTCGATGTCGCAAAGCGCGACGAACTGATGCGCGAGTTCCAACGCATTGTGCAGGTGGAAGCGCCATATACGTTTCTCTGGACACCGGAATCGCTTGCACTCTACAACAAGCGATTAGGCAACATGAAGTTCTATAACGTCCGCCCGGGCTGGCTGATGAACACATGGTTTGTTCCCAAACGGTTGCAGCACCTGAACGTCCAATAAGTACCCGCTGCATTCGCCATATCACCACTCCGAACACACAGAGCAGCATACCGAAGAAACCGCCATGAACAGACACCGACTGAAAGAACTCATCGCCGGAGGAGAATCGTCCACCGTTGAGTTCAAACGCAAATTCACCTCGCCGGTAAAAATGGCGAAGGAGATTGCCGCATTTGCCAACACAAGCGGCGGCTGGTTGATTGTTGGTGTGGACGATAACAAAAAAATTTATGGGGTGGACAGCGAAAAGGAGCAGGCAGATTTGATTAGCACCGCCGCCGAGTTCTACCTCGATCCGCCGGTGGAACTCTCGGTAGAGATTATCAATATCGAATGGAAGGAAGTGGTTGTGGTGCGCGTTGAGGAAAGCGACCGCAAGCCGCATATCATCACGGGCGACCCCGAGCATCCGGGCGAGAAGCGCGCCTACGTCCGCCACAACGACGAGTCCGTTCTTGCAAGTAAGGAAATGCTGCGTTTACTGTCGGGGCGCAACGTCCACACTGCACCGATGACGCTTCATATCGGCGACCGCGAGCGGCGGCTCTTCAGTTACTTGGAAGAAACAGGACGCATCACTGTTGCTGAGTTTGCTGACCTTGTGAATATCTCGAAACGGCGTGCCTCGCAAATCCTTGTCCGCCTTGTCCGCGCCGACGTACTGCTCATGTACACCGACCGCCAGAACGAGTATTTTACGTTAGCGTAGAGGGTGGTCTTTTGAGAAGATTTGTCAATGAGAATAGAAGTACGGATACTTCAAGTTTGAGTGAACTATGGTTGATGCAGAACCTGTGTAGGTAGTTGATTTTTTTACTTTTTCAATAACTTGTCAATTGCCTTTATTATTGTCGCCCTATTTTTTGCTGCTTTGATGAAGTTCGGAAGTCTTTCAACCATTGTCGTGTGAGTCGTAGTCTGACGTTCTCTCAACTTTGCTGAAACATAACTTCTGATTTCAGTCAAATGCAATCTGTTGTAAGCCCAGAATGTTTCACCTTTAATTTCAGTTTGAAACCAAAGTGGCAAATGAAAAATCGGGTCACAAGCACCAGTACCCTTATAAATTAGACCATAAATATCATGTTTTGGTGTGTACGTTCTGACTTGTCCACAATAGGAGCAAGCGAGTGTCAGTTCTTCGATTTTCTTCTTATTGTTTGGAATAGTTACGTCTATAAGTTTTCCGCAATTGTCACAATTACGTTTTACAGTAGCGTTGTATCGTACAAGATTTTCCTTTTTTTCTATATGATTACAATGTTGGCAGATCAGCTTGTCACTACTTGTGTCACAAGATTGCTCAGTTGTTACAGTGGCGCAATGTCCGCACTTTGGGCAATGCACAAGAAATTCATACATGTAAGAACGTCTTACTGTTGGAGGTCCTGAATATCTAATAGTAATGTCATTCATTACAGATTCTAAGTTTTGGGGTTTGTCCAATGAGATTACGGTCATTTCACAAAATAGCTCGTAACAATAAGATTACCTTAGGTTCTGAACTCTA
>JAEUSO010000247.1:4990-5227 GCA_016788605.1 Candidatus Kapaibacterium sp.
CAACTGTTGTTTTTCTCCACCGCAACTTAGCACTCAGGTTGCTGATTGCAATGCGGTGTTCTGGGCATTGCTTGTTTCCTTCTTCCGTCCTGTTGTTTCGACCCCGCTCAACAACCCATTTTTCGGCTATAATATTTTCTGTCCTTCGGGCATGCCGTAGGAGGTTGGATTTTGTTGTACGTATTTGTTGGAAGCACAACGTCAGAACGCATGGAGTGAAAGCGGACTGCGCTTTCC
>JAEUSO010000248.1 GCA_016788605.1 Candidatus Kapaibacterium sp.
CGTTAGGTCCGGGCTTTAGTGCAGAGGCAATTCAACTTCACTGCGGTCTTGATAGCTAAACGCTTGCTTTGGTTGTGTTGCGGTCTCGTATTCCAAGAGTCGCGTTAAAGCGTGAAGGATTTGTGACTGCGCCCAACGTATGTACGGAACTGTATTCGGGATGTGCTTCAAATTGACTTTCGTGATGAAGTGTCCGTCTGGCAGTTGGTAATCGTTCAATATTGTAGAGGCAAGCCGGAGTGATGTTGCGCGCGCAGTTGTACGCACTCCGGTCGTATCCAACTCAGCAGGGAAGAATTGAGTGAGTAACACACCAAGGTTTATGCCTTCCGCATAATCATACATCTCTCGCGTCACGGGGTTTGCACGTTGCAGCGTCGCAAACGGTATCGGCTCACCTGTACTATCAAAAAGATGATTTTGGTAATATGCATAGCCGCGCTCAATTGACTTCCACACGTCGGGACTTTGTAGGTGGATATTCGCTTTGATAAGATTCTTGAGGACAAGACACGTATGAAAGTTATCTATAAACGCATCTGATGGTGATGACAGTGCATACCACCACGAGCCGTCTTCACGCTGTGCATCACAGATAAAATTAAGATTGCAGATTGCCTTGGATCGAAGTCGTTTGCTGCCAAAACGGTTTTGTGCTTCCATAAACAGAAACGAGCGGTACGCGTTGGCATTCACCACAAGTGTTGAGTCAATCGGCGAATAGCTGCACGAACTGCTCCGGTGGTCAATGACTGTTTCGTTCAAATCCTTCTCGGCAAACTTGACGATGGATTCGCATATCGTTTTGTACCGCGCATCGTGTGTAGCATCAAAGAGCGCGCAATATGCTTCGAAGCAATACGGCGTTGTGGTAATGAGCGGCGTTGCTCCACGCCACACGCCTTGGTTAGTTTGCCAATCGAAAGGATAACCCCAACAATGCCCGCTGTATGATGCGGAAAGCGATTGCTCAAGCAGTTCCTCGCCAAGTGTGATTGCTTCATCAAGAAATGCCTGATGTCCGCTCATTCGGTATAGGGTACAAAAACTGATGATGCAATGTGCGTCGGATATTGGAAAACGGTGTTTCCTTGAAAAGATGCGCGTGAGTCGAGGAGCAAAAATGTCACCAAGAATTATTGGTGCTATTGCGGGAAGTCCAAGCAGTTTATTGGATTGATATAACGCCTTTACAGCAATACCGTACCGCGTACTCCACAAGTTGTACGGATCATAAGATGAATATCCATTTCGCTCTAACCACTGCAAGAACGCGATGATTCCGGAACGCAGGTTATCTGCCGTGGCTGATTGATGTGCTGACACGTTCCCGAACATTCTGTGTACGTGAGTTTGATGATGAAGATGATATGAGTCCGATCCTGACTGTCGGTTCTGCAAATGCAACCGGTGATGCTATATCCACATTCACAAACTGCTCTTTGGCAGTCGGTTGCGGTGATGGCTCTTGATGAGCCACAGTGCAGGTTTGAGGTTCAAAGCGAAACTCATTGCGTTCGAGAATCATGTCATACAATTGGAGGAACTCAAGTGTGACGTGTTCTTGTCGGAACGACGCTGCCAATATTCTATTCATCTCCGACATTCTGTTCCGCATCTGCACTGATTTGAGGAGCGTGATTGTTTGGTCAGCAATACTCATTGCATTGCCGTATTCTGAAAAGAGGCAGTGTTCACCATGTTTCATGTACGATTGCGAGAAGCGTGTGCGTGTCGTCACAATCGGCAGTCCGGCAGCCATCGCCTCGGCAACAACCATCGGCATCCCTTCGGGGAAATGAGTCGGGAAAACAAAAACAGATGCCCGTTGAAGATATGCGCGGGTAGCACTATTGTCTATATGCGAAATGCGTTGGACAGCAGAGTCAAGTTTCATGAATGCAACACGTTTGTCAAACTCGTGAGCATCCTCTCCATCGCCGATGAAGGTGAATCGTGCGCTTGGAATGTCGTGCAGGATATGAGGCACTGCATCGAGTAGATCGAAGATGCCTTTACGGCGAATGAACCGTGATATAAACAGGACTTCGGGTCTTTCCGTCTCACTGCGAATCACGTTAAAAAACTCGTCCTTTACGATGTTCTTCACAACATGGACTTTACCTGTGAGTTCCGGGAATGCTTCCTCAAACTCGTTGCGTTCGGCAGTGGAGAGCACACCGAATCCCGCTACATTTTTCGTCAATGAGTTACGCAACCGCAACGAAATTCTTGATTGCATTGTAAATGCTTCCGGTAACGAACCGTGTACTTTTATAAAAAGCGGAACAGAGAACCGTTGTGCAAGCATTGCAAGCGGGACATCGCGGAGAATTGCACGCGGGTCGAACGCAGAATTATGGTGAATCAAATCGGGTTTAACGGCAGCAAGGAGAGCAGCGGTTGCGGCAAGATCATTCAACCTGCCGAATAGTTTTTGCCGTGTTGTTTCATTATCCGATTTCCTTCCATACTCGAAAGGGAATATCGCGCAATGTTCGCGTAGTCCCTGCTCTAAAAATGGCAGATGCGTCGGTGGTCCGCCATGCAACGAGGGGTTTGGTGTATTGAAGAGAATCTTCATGCTGTTGCTTCCATGAATGCAGGTACGTATGGCAACGAACTGTTCAAGAATGATTGCACGGTCATCCGCAAACCCTCCTCGAAACTTACTTGCGGCGTGAACCCAAGACGCTCGATGATTTTAGTGTTGTCTGCACGCGAATGTTTTACATCACCGATACGGTCTTCCGAGTAAATGACTTTTGTCGAACGTCCGCACATTTCAAAAAGCAGGTTCAACATTTCATTCAGTGATACTTGAAAATTCAAACCGACATTATATGCCTCGCCGCCCGCTCCTTCAGTCATAGCCGCCTGCATATTTGCATGAACTACATTCTGCACATACGTAAAGTCGCGTGATTGTCTGCCGTCGCCATGAATGGTAATCGGCGTGCCGTCCATAATCGCCTTGATGAACTTGGGAATCACGGCGCTGTATTGAGAGTTCGGATCTTGTCGCGGACCAAAAACATTAAAGTACCGTAACGATACCACTTGCAAACCGTATAACTGATGAAACACACTGCCATAGTATTCCATCGTCAGTTTGCTCACAGCATACGGTGATTTCGGTTGCGGAATCATAGTTTCCACTTTGGGTAATGCGGGGTTTGCACCATAAACGGAACTCGACGATGCCTGCACAATTCGCGGTACGCCGCAGTCCTTTGCTGCATTCAGGATATTCAACGTCCCGTTCACATTCACATCATTCGATGTGATAGGATCACGCACCGAGCGCGGTACACTAGGCAATGCGCCCACATGAAAAATCACATCACATCCACGTACTGCCTCGTGTACAGTATGGTAGCTTCGTAAGTCACCCTCAATAAGATTGATTTTCTCTGTCAGGTGTTGCAGATTCTGCCGTCTTCCTGTCGAGAAATTATCAAGTACATTGACCTCGCATCCTCGTCGTACGGCTTCATCCACGATGTGTGAGCCGATGAATCCGCCGCCGCCTGTAATGAGAACCTTTTTCATACGTGTATTATTATGTGTGATTGAATTCATGTTACGGGAGTGCCTCGCCTAGCATAGCAAGCGTCCATACTGCTTCCGCAGCGTTCCGCGTTCCAGCCGTGTGTTCTCGCGTTATTCGCTCGACTGCAGAACTCCGCACCAGACCTGCATCGGCGGCTCTGTTCGCCTTGTGCAGTACCGTCTGCACCGCGCCATTACGGAGCCATTCATCTAAGGGCAGGACAAAGCCACGCTTTTTAGCACTGAGAAGTTCGGGTGGTAATTGTGTTGCTATTGTTGAACGTAGAATATGCTTGCGTGTATAGCCCTTCATCTTGTATTTCATCGGCAACGGCGCGAGCAGTTCAATGAGCCGGTAATCTAAAAACGGCGTGCGTGCTTCGAGTGAATGTGCCATCGTTGCGCGGTCTGATTTTGTAAGCATATCATCAGGCAATGCAACCTTGAGCAACCAATAATTTAGCTGCGAGATGGTATCAAGATGTCGTACAGGACGAAGTATGTCATGGACAATGTCTTCCACCGGGCGGATGTTGTTCGATTCAATCAAAAGGTCGGAGCGTTCGTGTTTCCTGAACCCATTTTGCTTATGAATCAACCGTTGTTGAAACCCGCCCACACTTGAATGAATGATGTCATGCAACCGGACTGCCTTTTTCTGAAACTGTTGTGGGGCAATGCGTGCAGCGGTATTCGTGATGTAGGGGAGTATCGAACGAAGGGGTTTGGGAACATACCCCAACTGTTGAGCGAACATTTCGCCTTGATGGATTGTGTAGCCGCTTAACGCTTCATCTCCACCGTCTCCAGTTAAGACCATCGTCACATGCTTCCGTGCAATTTTCGAGACGATATACGTTGGCAGTGCTGTTGCATCTCCAAACGGTTCATCGTAGTGCCACGCCAGATGCTGTATCGCCTCCTGTACTTCTTCGGGTGTGATAACGTATTCGTGGTGTTGTGTACCGAATGCAGTGGAGACACTACGTGCTAATTCTCGCTCATCATAGCCGGATTCATCAAAGCCGATTGTAAATGTTTGCACTGGCGATTGCTGAATAGAACTCATCTCTGCCACAATAGATGCGGAATCCAAACCACCGCTAAGAAATGCACCAAACGGTACGTCGCTTCGCATTCGGAGTTGTATGGAATCACGGAAGAGATAGCTGAACTTATCATGCAGACGTCGCTCGTTAATCGGTTCGTAATGCGTTGTATCTACATCTACATTCCAGTACTGAATCTTGTGAGTCGAGTTGCGTGTTATGAGCAGGTTGTGTCCCGCTTCTAACTTCATGATGTTTTTGTAAAACGTATGCGGTGCGGGAATGTAGGTGAAACAGAGGTATGCGTCGAGGACTTCTGTATTGATTTCCTTTGGAATTCCATACGCCCATAACGTTTTGATTTCTGAACCGAAAACGAAGGTGCCGTCATGCTCTGCGTAGTAGAGTGGTTTCTCGCCAAGCCGGTCGCGTGAACAGAATAGCTGTTGCCGTCTTGAGTCCCATAATGCAAATGCCCACATACCATTAAAGTGCGATACGCAGGATGTTCCCCAATGCTCGTATGCTGTAAGGATGACTTCCGTATCGGAGCCGGTGCGGAAACGCCGGCCCTTGGCGATCAACTCGTTGCGAAGCTCGACATAGTTGAAAACTTCGCCATT
>JAEUSO010000249.1 GCA_016788605.1 Candidatus Kapaibacterium sp.
GCTGAACTTGCGCTGGCATGTTTGTACTGCGTCTTGCTCTGTTGAGTGAAAAGTGACTTGGGTCGGGTTGGATGCATCGAACGCGCAATACACCGTGTAGGGTTTGTGCATACGTTTTCCGGTTGGTAGTCCGCTTGCCGCATCGCGCGGCGATTTGACCTCTGTGCGGTTCGAGCGGACGGTGTTATTATTCTGTGCCCGCATTTCTGCAACTCCGTCGCCATTCACATCACCTGCAGCCACATTGATACTATATTGAACGCCGTTCCATGTGACAACGCAACGCAGTGGTTCGCCGGGTGGAAGTCCGTTGAGCGATACTGTTCCGCCGGACGACATCGTGGTTGATTTTAAGGATGATCCGCTGCTGCTTTCCATGCGGATGGAAAAATCGGATGTACCGGCACAGAGTGTTGCTGCTGAAAAAAGTAATGCCGCGAATGTTGAGAAAACCGTTTTCATAACTGACTCCTGTTGTATTGGTAAATGAGTTGTATTGGTTGTATCGCCATCGTGATACTTCTGTTCCCGAAGGCGGTGCGAAACTATCCTAATAGCGTGTCCATGTTGTATCATAATGAGTAAATGCACCGCATGAGTGAGTGAATAGCCCAATTCGGCGTGCATCGTGTTTGTGGTTTCATAAAACTGAAGAGGCGGATTCGGTCAATAATGCCGCTACTATCTTTGCGGCATATTATATCAGTTCATCAGTTATGACGCGGCGCACATGGATAGTTGGTGCAAAAGCCGCAATATGTAGTTCAACAAATGCCGCCGCATGGTGGCTTGAACCAAAACCCGACATGACAAGAACATTTACTTCAAACCCCGACCTGAAAAGCATAGCATTTCCCGACGGACGTGAATGGAAGGGGACTCCGGTGGACGGACGCGGACGTTTTGTCAATCTGAACCATCCGTTTCTTCCTCGAACTATGGATTTGCTGAAATGGCAACTTTCGCCCAATCCCGACCGTGACCGGAAGAAAAACGATACTTTTCGTCCCGTGCTGCATGGTGACAAGTTATTTCTCGATTCATCGAACGATTGTCTTGTTTGGCTTGGTCATGCCTCGTTTTTTCTGAGATTGGGCGGAAAACGAATGATTATTGACCCTGTGTTCGGTGATATCCGCCCCGGTCCAAAAAGGATATGGTCGCCGCTCTTCACCGCCGCCGACTTCGGGGAATTAGATTATATCCTTGTTTCACACGACCACCGCGACCATGCCGACGAAGCAAGCATCCGCGAACTCTATGCTAAAAATCCTGGAACACAGTTTCTCACCGGATTGGGAATGGAGCCGCTTTTGCGCGAGTGGACGGGAAAACAGCAGGTGCAAATGGCGGGCTGGTATCAAGAATACCAAACCGACGGCATGACAATTACCTACCTGCCCACGCGCCATTGGGGACGGCGCGGACTGACGGACACAAACAAGCGGCTTTGGGGCGCGTTTCACATTGCATACAAAGGGTTCAGTATCTATTTCAGCGGCGATACGGGATACGATACACACCTTGCCGACGTTCGTACGCTCTTTGGCGCACCAGACATTTGCATTATCGGTGTCGGTGCATACAAGCCCGAATGGTTCATGGGAAGCAATCATATTTCTCCAGTGAATGCCATGAAAGCGGCGGACGAAATGGGGGCACGGATGATGATTCCCATGCACTACGGCACATTCGACCTTAGCGATGAACCCATGGGCGATCCATATACCGTTTTGCAACGTGCAGAGCGCGGTGGTAAGTATAATACCGAACTCCGCATTGCGGGTGTTGGCGAGCCGATACTCTGCTACAATGACTCCGGTACGCCGTGATTCATCGGCACTATGCCCATGATTCCGCTCTGTGATAAACCGCCGTCCGTATCTTTGCGCTCTCTAATAAACATACAGCACATAATTACAGAAGCAAGATATGAAGAGCATGACAGGATTCAGCAAGGCGAGCATCACGGAACATGGCATTACGACCACCGTGGAAATCCGCAGTGTGAACGGACGGTATTTGGAACTCGGCTGCAAAATGCCACGTAACCTTTCGCACAAGGAACTCGATGTCCGCGATATGGTGAAGGAAGTATTGGAGCGCGGCTCTGTGAATGTTTCCGTGAAAGTTGAAGCAGCGCTGTCGGGTGAATCCGCCCTGAACTCAGCAAAGGCACAGGCATATTATACCGCCCTCGAAACACTTCGCAAGAAACTCAAAATCAGTGATCCGGTTCGTATCAGTGATTTACTTGCCATCCCTGATGTGATGGAAACATCGAGCGACGACGAAAAAGAAGCGGAAGCACAGTGGAAAGTTGTGGCAAAAGCCGTGAAGTCGGCTCTCGGCTCACTTGATGCCGCCCGTAAAAACGAAGGTAAGGAAATCGCTAAAGACCTCCGCAACAGAATGAAAATCATTGAGGATACCCTCGATACTATTGAAGAAATAGGAATGAAACGCATACCGGAAGAGCGTGAACGGATGCGAACCCGCATAGCACAGCTCTTTGATGCGGACGAGATTGACGAGCAACGCTTGCAAATGGAAATCGTTATACTTGCCGACAAACTCGACATCTCGGAAGAATGCGTCCGTTTGCGAAGCCACATTAAGTTTATGAACGATGCGCTGAAAGCAACGGAAGCCAACGGACGGCAAATGAATTTCATGCTGCAAGAGATGAACCGTGAAATCAACACCATCGGCTCGAAGGCGAATGATGCCAATGTGGCGCGCATGGTTGTGGCGGTAAAAGACGAATTGGAGCGCATCCGCGAGCAAGTGCAAAACATCGAATAAGGACGCACAGCAGCATGACTCCGCCGCAGCATTCCAAACGGTTGATTGTTCTTTCAGCACCAAGCGGTGCGGGCAAAACAACCGTTGCCCGCCATCTGCTCACAACACTCGACGGTTCGCGCTTCTCGGTTTCCGCCACCACACGCAGGCAACGAGAGGGTGAGCAAAACGGACGCGATTATTTCTTTTTGACGAAGGATGAATTCGAGCGGCGAATAGCTGCTGGCGACCTGATTGAGTACGAACAAATTTTCGGGAATTATTACGGTACTCTGCGATCTGAAATCGAACAGACGATGGCTGACGGAGGTATCATCATTTTTGATGTGGATGTAAAAGGCGCTCTCTCGCTTCGCAGTGCTTTTCCCGACGATACATTTCTCATCTATATCGCTCCGCCCGACCTGCACACGCTTGAACAACGGCTTCGAGCCCGCAGCACGGAATCGGAAGAACAGTTGCAAACGCGCCTTGCCCGCGCCGAAATGGAACTCGGTTACCGCGACGCATTCAATGCAGTGATTATCAACAACAAGTTAGCCGATACATTATCTGAAGCCGAACGTTGTGTGCGCGAAGCTATCGGAATCGAGACGCACGTATGATGCTCTTCAACCGGCATGTGCGCATAGCAGACAAACGCAGCGACGTCAGTCAGAAACTCTTAAGATACTCCATCGGAAACACAACCAAATAGCAATCAACATTTACTATGTCAATGCAACCTGCGCTCCTCGCCCTTGAAAACGGAATGATATTCAACGGTTACGGCTTTGGCGATTGCTCCGCCGAGGCGTGCGGCGAAATTGTCTTCAATACCGCAATGAGCGGGTATCAGGAAATCATCACCGACCCAAGCTACAAAGGTCAAATCGTCACCTTCACCTATCCGCATATTGGTAATTACGGTGTGAATCCGCACGACGTGGAATCATCGGCGATTCAGGCGGAAGGGATTGTTGTTCACGAGTACAGCAAAACCTACTCGAACTGGCGTTCAACACAATCATTAGGGGATTACCTTGCATCGGCGGGAAAGATTGGGATCGAAGGGATTGATACGCGCAAACTTGTGCGTGTTCTCCGTAGCGAAGGCGCGATGCGCTGTATTATCACCACAAGCACCGAACCGCACGACGCACTGCTTGAACGTGTGCGCGCATTGCCTTCGATGAACGGGCTTGACCTTTGCCCGCGTGTGACGTGTTCCGCACCATTCCGCTATTCCGAACTCCGCGCCGACGGCGATATGATCGCCCCCGCCGCCATTGAACCGACCTACCGCGTTGCGGCGATTGACTTCGGCATCAAAACTAATATCCTCCGTCGGCTCTCGCATTACGGCTGTACGGTGGATGTGTATCCCGCCGATACCGCAGCAGAAACACTGCTTGCGCTTGATGTGGACGGCTACTTCCTCTCGAACGGACCCGGCGACCCCGCCGCCGTTACGTATGGAATCGAAACATCAAAGAATCTCATTGCATCAGGCAAGCCGGTTTTCGGTATTTGCCTTGGTCATCAGATTTTGGGATTGGCATTTGGTGCTGCAACATATAAACTCAAGTTCGGGCATCGCGGAGCGAATCACCCTGTAAAAAACCTGCTGACCGGCTCGATTGAAATCACATCCCAAAATCACGGATTTGCAGTTGATACGGACTCGCTGCCCGCCGAACTTGAGGCAACGCACATAAACTTAAACGATATGACGCTGTCGGGATTCCGTCACCGCACGCTACCGGTCTTTTGTGTGCAATATCACCCGGAGTCATCACCCGGTCCGCACGATTCTGATTACCTGTTCCGTGATTTCACAACGCTGATGGAACAACACCGCGTACACTGATGTCCGGCGCAAAGAAGCATCCTGTCGGTCTCATCGTATTACGCATGTACAATCTGACATCACGTCGGGCTTTCCTATGCCTGCCGCTGTCCGAATCACCGCACCGGAATCCACACGAACATATCATACTCGAATCATGAATACTAGCATCCGGCACTCTCTCCTTACCATTCTGATTGCAGCGGCTTGTTGCACCGCAACACTTGTTGCACAGCCCGCCGTCAGTTTTCTGCCCGACCAGACATCGCTCCTTGTCAGTGTCGTCAATTTTAAAGGCACACAACGCGATTCCCACCGCGTGGATGTCTATGTTGCAATGCCGTATCAACTCTTGCAGTTTGTCAGTGCCAACGATAAGTTCGGAGCGCAGTATTCGTTACTTATCACCGTGCGCGATTCTTCAGGCAATAAACTCACCGAAAAGAAACTTGAGCGGAAAATTGTAGAGCGCGATTTCAATATCTCGCGCGGGAGCACTGGCAAAGCCGACATCACACAAACGATTGTCACGATGCCGCCCGGTGTGTATATGGTGGATGCGCTGTGTACCGACAT
>JAEUSO010000024.1 GCA_016788605.1 Candidatus Kapaibacterium sp.
AATCTCATTCTCATCGCCATTCGATAATCTATCCGGGGTACTGCGGCGGGCGTTCACACCTGTTCGCATGTACAAAACAACAATCTCGAAGATTGGAAGAACAACTACCGCACTAAGAGCGAGTTGCGCTATCAGGGTTAGCCACGTATAGAAATAGCTCAACACTAATACCGTTGCAGTCAGGGCAAGCGCACTGTAATACCGTTCCGTAAAATAGAGCGACGCAAAGAAAAATTTAATTAATTGAAACATCATGTCGGCTCTTATCTCGGTACGTCGGTTTTTTCGACAATCTCTTTTATCACATCGTCGGGTGTGTCGCCTTCCATTTCGCGTTCGGGAGTAAGTTGAATGCGGTGGCGCAAAATAGGGAACACAACTTCGCGGATATGTTCGGGTGTGACGAAATCCATTCCGTTCATTGCGGCGATTGCCTTCGATGCAGTGAGCGTTCCAAGCGAAGCACGTGGCGACGCACCGAGATAGAGCGAAGCGTTATTGCGTGTTTGGTGAATGATGGTAGCGATGTAGCGTATGAGTTTTTCTTCGATATGAATGTTTTGAACAGCAGCGCGGTATGTACGCAGGTCATCAATGGTAAGGGCTGCCGATTGGGTTTGAATCGTGTTCTTTCCTTTACGGTTGTGGAATCCCCCAATAATATCCGCCTCATTATCAAGTGTTGGATACTGCACGTGAATCTTAAACAGGAACCTGTCTAACTGCGCTTCAGGAAGGCGGTACGTGCCTTCATGTTCCACCGGATTTTGTGTGGCAATAACAAAAAACGGATACTCCATCGGATGCGTGACACCGTCAATCGTTACTTGACGTTCCTCCATAACTTCAAGTAAAGCGGCTTGCGTTTTTGCAGGTGCGCGGTTGATTTCATCCACAAGTACAATCTGCGAAAAAACAGGACCTTGCTTAAAACTGAACTCCGCATTTTTAGGATTGAAAATCATAGTGCCGACAACATCCGACGGCATCAGGTCGGGTGTGAATTGAATACGGCTGAATCCTGTGTTCAGCGACGAAGCAATCAGTTTGGCGGTCATGGTTTTAGCAACACCGGGCACACCTTCAAGCAGGACATGACCATCCGCGAGAATAGCAGCGATGATGCTTTGCACCATGTCTTCCTGACCGACGATGATGGATGCGACGTGTGCGCGTATGTGCTCAACTGCATCTTTTAACTTACTGAGGTCTATACGTGATTCAAACATTGGTTTATTAGTTTGTGAGTATTCGTTCTATGCCGCTTTTCGCTTAAAATCTTCGATGATAGTATTGAGCTTAATCACATCGTTGTCTTCATTGACGATACGGTTGGCAAGTGCGTTTAGTTGTTCAAACATCTGTTGTACATCGCTAAAGGGTATTGAACTTTTCGCAGATATTTTAGCGTACAACTCCGCGCTGTATTTCACTTCGCGTAGATAGTATCTTGACCGCAGATAATCATGAAAATACAAGAGCTTCTTTTCAATGATTGTCTTGCTGTCGCGATGTTGATAGTAGAGCAGTCCAACTTTTTGAACATAATCAAGTGTTGCGTTTTTTAGCGGCGTGAGAATGGGGATAATCCGTTGCCTGCGTTTGCCGTTAATAAGGATGAACACCGTCAGACCGAGGATAATCACATAATATGCTGCGGTTAGCCGCCAATCTTCAAGAATGACACTGAACGACGTCTTGTTGATTTTCGGTATGTCTTTGTAGTATTCATCCCAAATGGTTTTCTGAACAGGCAAATGCGAGAGAGCGCCAAAGATGTAGTTGCGTTTCTTCTTGTCCATCATCGTATAATTACTGAAGACGGTCGGCATGGTGTGGATGTAAAATGTACCATTGCCAAACTGAACGCGGACAAACTGTACGTCACCGTTGTCACGAACTCCGAGAATGCGTGTTGTCGTTGTATCAAAAGCAGAAAAGCTGGCGGTATATGCGAAGTTGTTGTATGGCGACTCGTAGCTCTTGTTGTCCGTTCCAACCAACCGGTAGCGAATCGTATCGTTATCATACGATTGATTCAATTCCAATCCAAGCGTGTCAATCAAGTCGCTATCAATAAACCGCGCCGATATGAAGACAGCGTTGCCATGAGCCGCATAATCAAGGAGTGCATGTAATGATTGCTTCTCGAAACTGATTTGATTGTTGATCAGAAGGAGATTTGACATTTCTATCTCCGTGTACTGCGGCAATGCTTCATAGAGCGTGACGGTAGTGACTTCGACTTTCTGGTTGGGGAATATCTCACCGAGCAATGTGTAGAGAACTTTGTTGCCATATGGAATTGAGTGAACCTTGCTGTATGTTTCGCGCCAGTCAATATGTTCGGGCGAGATTGCGGCAAGAACGATAATCACAGTAAATACAATTATAGTTAGTATGGCTACACGCTTCATGCTTGCACTCCCGAAATGGCTGTAACTGTGGCGGCGGTTGTTGGCTTGTAGTTTTTCAGTGTGGTGTTGAAGGAAGCAAACTCTTTCTCGATTGCCTCGTATGTTTTTCCATCAATGGCAAACTCTCCGTACCACACATAATTGAAAATACCTACGAGTTGTCGTAACGGCTGCTGGATGGGAGTCCCGTTTGTCTCGCGTATGAATTGCCTGTTTGTTTTAGACGCTTGCCAATCAATAATGGAGCGTGAGTTAAGTTCACGCAATGCTATCAAATACAGGTATCTGACCGCCTTACGGTAATTCTGTTTCGAGAGTGCGGTTTTGTGTAGCGCGTCGAGGTCGGTAACGGTGATGTTTTCTTCAAGTTCATCGTGCTGAATATCAAGTGTGCGACGATTGCCAAACAGTAGACCATTTGTGTTAGCGCGTGCAAGGAGAATTCCCATTAGTACGCAAAACAGAACAATCAATGCATACTTTACAAAGGTATAGAAACTGCCGAACGCCTCATTCGATGCTGATGATAATCCCAACAACTGACGACGCAGCCAACTCGTAAAAACATCCCACCATGAGATTGCATTCTCCGGCAGCTTCTGATCATACTCGTAATCACTATTGTTCTCGAATTGCGCGAACGCGGAATCCGATGCCATTCGCTTGAACACGGCGGTTGTATCGTAATGTGATTGAAGCCATTGTTTCCTCTGTGTACTATCCACCTGCCAAATACGGACTTGGTTTTCCGCAAGGGATGTATCAACGGTCTCAATTTGCTTCGGGTCAAAACCTTGTGCAAGCGCATCGGATGATATACATACCATCAATGCAAGAAGTACGATTGCTATGTGAACTGTCCGCATCATTCTGTTTACTGCGAAGAATGTTGATTGTCCGCCGCATCAGATTCACCAGTGTCGTGAGCTGATTTATCGACACTTTCAGGTTGGGGAGTTTTATTGTTTTTCTGCATCAACGAATCTACTGTTGAATCCGAACTGCGTCTGTCCCATTCAACATGAGGTGGTTCGTTGTGAGGCGTAGGTATAGCTGCAGGAGTTGGCTGTAATCCTGAAAAACTAAGTTCGGCATCTTGAGCATCCACCAACCGTTTTATCCGTTCCGCCAAACCAAACGCTTCCGACCGCTCAACGAGATTCGTGTATTGCAATGCAAGCGTCACGTTGCGGATAATCATCAGATAAAAGCCGGCGAATGTGATTGCAAACGCATTGAGCGATGTATAAACAATAATAAACCACTTGTAGTCCTGTATCATTGTCGCAGATTGAAACATTCCGGGTGCGAAGAGATAGGCGATTCCAAAGGCGAGGGCAATGGGTAACAACAACGAACTAAGGATGACATACATCACAATGAGCATCGTTGTGTCAACCCCGACGGTTATCCACCAGTTACCCTTCATGACTTTGAATACGCGGTTAGGACTGTTACCGCCGCGAGCATTATCAATAAACATCGGCATGGGTATCATAGATGTGATGCTGCTTGCAAACAACACAACAACATAGAACACTAAATACATGATGATACCTATGAACGGAGAAAGTGCAACAGTAGGCAGTACTATTATGTATAAGAAAATCTGCTGCACTGTTCCTACCGAGAGTCCGATAACAATGAGCATTCCGAAGTATGGAAAGAACTTTTTGCGGACAACTTTGCGTACATCCTCGTAACTGAATTGCGTCCCTTTCTGAATCACTTGCCCTATGAATGCAAGTTGTGTTGCATTGGCAAGAAGATACGTAACAATGACGACAAGCATAATCAGCAGACCGAACCCAACCGTCCAAAGTATGGAAAAAATATTGTCATCACCATTCATACTTGAGCGTGCTTCCGACATCGAGAAAATGCCATTCATAAGCAAACCAAGTCCCGCAGAAAAAACTACGAGGTAGGGCAACATCAGTTTCATCATCATCGAAAAGAGGATGGACTTATATGCCCGAACAAACACAAATGATGTGTTGATGACTTCGCCATACGTCCTGATTTTTCTGAAATTAACAGGACCGGTATTGAACTGTTGTTTGAGCGGCTCGGAGAGTGCCATACGTTATGCTATGTATGTAGTTGTGGTTGAGTGGATGCTGTTGCCTTGCGCTCCACGATTATGGGATAGATACCAAAGAACCAAAGTATTAATGAAGCTGACATGGCAATAATAAAGACCATCAGAAGAAGTGGCATGTTGTCGAATCGTGTGACAAACGACTCAAGTAAAGCGGCAAGAAGAATGAGTGGTATCAAACCGATAACAATCTTCATTCCCCGTAACGCACCGTCACGGAATGAGTCGGAGCGCGAGAGTGTTTTTGGGAAGAGCAAGCTATTGCCCATGATAAGCCCTGCACCGCCAGCAATTACGATACACGAAATCTCTATAGTCCCGTGAATCCACACTACGCCGAATGATTTAAGCAAGAGGTCGTGTTGATAGAACATTGCATGAAACACGCCGAGCATGATGGCGTTGCGGAACAACATATACAGTGTGCCTAACGAAAAGAACACTCCAACTGCAAAACAGATGAGTGTAACACGAACGTTATTGAAGGCGATGCGTAAAAACATCTCCCATCCCTCTTCCTCTTTATACACACCGAACGGATTGCCCGCCTTGATATTCGCTTCCGTCATGTTCACATAGTAGTCACCGAGTATCACGCGGGGAAACCGGTCGTCTTTCATTGTTGAGAGTACGCCAAGTCCGGCAAACACAAGCGAGAAAATCAGCGACACTAACAACTCACGGTGTCCCGAACGGACAATGAGCGGAAGTTCTCGAGTCCAAAACGTAATGAACCTGCTGAACCGTTCGCGCTTGTTTTTATAGATACTCTGGTGAACGCGGGCGGCAACCGTATTCAAATAACGTGTTGTCTTGCTTTCGTTGTAAAATGTTTGTGAATACGAAAGGTCGTCCGTGATTTCAACGAATAAATCCGTCAGTTCATTCGGGTTCGGCGTAGAACTTTTATCGTTGAGGAGTTCTTCGAAGCGTTGCCATTTATTGGCGTTTTGCTTGAGAAATGTAACTTCGCGCATCGGGGTGGCAGTCGTGTGAATAGCAAACAATACGGCTGTGTGAAAATACTACAAACGAGAACAATCATGGACAACTTATCAGAAAGAATGGAGAATCTTTCCATCGGGACGGCTCAAAATGTGGACATTGAGTACGAGATAGCCAGCGTAGGTGACAGGATTTTTGCCATTCTGATTGATACGTTTGTCTTGTATGGTTACATACTGTCGTACGTCCTCATTGCGCGTTTTTTCGGTGACGATACCGAAGACCTGATGTTCAGTACAACTATGGTGACTGTTTTTATTCTGCTTCCGCTATTCCTCTATCATGCACTGTTCGAGATTTTTAACAACGGTCAATCAGTCGGAAAAATGATGCGGAAGATAAAAGTCGTTATGCTTGACGGCTCGCAACCGACTATTGGCGCATATTTACTACGTTGGCTATTGGGGATTATAGAAATATCTATATCGTCCGGCTCGGTTGCACTCCTTACCATGATGCTGAATCGAAACGGGCAGAGGATTGGAGACATAGCTGCGGGGACAACTGTTGTTAAACTTCGGACAGATGCAACGCTTGGCGATACGATTTTTCAAAAGTTGAACTCGAACCACATTCCAAACTTTGTGGAAGCACAATTTTTACACGACGAAGATGCCCGGCTCATCCGAGATGTTATGAACAGTTATTATTACCCGAACAGCAACCGGGCAAAACTTGATGTAATAGCCGAAAACCTATCGGTGTATTTACAGCGCAAACTGAATATGGAGACCTCAATGCCGCCCATCTCGTTTCTCGATACACTCTTGCGTGATTACAACCATTTCCACGGTGCGGAGATCTAAGCGGCTTCAAGTTCCATTCTACAAAAAACACAAGAAAATAAAGCCAAATAAAGCCACCTCACCTATATTCGCAAACTCCGACAGAACAAATTAATTTTCTGCGGGATAGTTATTGGTTCACCCACATTATTATTATTGGAGTTCTCTTATGAACGAGCGCGAATTCTTGTATTCCGAACCCGATGCAGCCGACTCGGCAACACCGTCGCCGGAAGCCGTTACCGAACATGTGGTAACACCAGAAAACGCAGCGCCCGTTGCACCAAGCTCGATGGCGACTACCGACCCTCAAAGCGACGCACCGGAAGCTGCACCCGTACAACCTGCCACTGAAACACCTGTTGCAGAATCTCCCGTTGCAGAAGCACCTGCCGAAGCACAACTAACAAGCGAACCTGCTGCAACTGACGTACCGGCTGCGGAAGCATCAGCACCAGATGCACCTGCTGATGTCGCACAAACGGAATCAACGGAATCCGCAGCAGCACCGGAAGCACCTGCATCGAAAAAGCAACCTGCTGTTGTTATCACCGATGAGGTTCTTGCTAAAATCCGTGCCGCCAAAGATGGAGCGGAGATTGTTGATGTGCAAGTTACTGAGCGTGTAAAAGGCGGTCTCCGCGTCACATTCGAGGGCGTGAAGATGTTCTTGCCATCATCGCAATTCTTTGCTAAGAAAACACCGACTGATGACGAACTCCAATCTGTGGTTGGTCAGACGATTAAAGCAATCATATCAGAAATCCAGAGCGATGATACAGGCAAGATTTCCTTCATTGTCTCCCGCAAGAACATCTTGAAGAAAGAGTTTTTTGCAAATATCAAAGTTGGCGACATCGTTGAAGGCACTGTATCATCCATTATGCCGTTCGGTGTGTTTGTGGATATTGGAGGGGTGGATGCACTGCTCCATATTTCACGTATCTCTCACCAGCGCGTTGAAGACCCGAACACAATGTTCAAAAAGGGCGACAGCGTAAAGGCAAAGGTTATTGAGATTGATGCGAACAAGGATAAAATATCGCTCAATCGCAAAGCACTCGAAGATTCACCGTGGACGACGGTAGAGACCGATTTCACACCAGGAATGCGTGTGAAAGGTATCGTGAAACGGTTTGCTGATTTCGGCGCGTTCGTTGAACTCAAGCACGGCGTTGAAGGTCTTTTGCGTATGTCCGAACTCTCGTGGACAAAGCGCATTGGTAACGTAAGCGAACTCTTCACGGTTGGTCAGGAAATCGAAGTACAGATTGTTGATTCATCATCCGAGAAAAAGCAAATCGGACTTTCAACCCGCCGCCTTGAGCCAAACCCTTGGACAAGTGTAATGGAGAAATTCCCGGTTGGCGCAGAAACAACAGGCGTTGTTCAGCAAGTCATGGCATCCGGTGCGGTGATTACTGTTGGCGGTGAGTTCGACGGCTTTATGCCGCGTTCCAAAATGCGTACTGTTATGCGCGGCAAGCGTATCCCGTATAATGTCGGCGATATGGTCTCGGTTGTTGTTGCAGATGCAAATGCAGACGACGCATCACTCATTTTTGAACCTAAAGTTGATCCGACACAGCAAATGTTTGGTTCTGAGCGCACGGGCGGCGGTGGTCGCAAACGCGATGGCGACGGTGATGGAGATCGCGGTTCCCGTAATGTCCGCGTTCCTAAAGAATCCAATGCGTCGGACAACACAAACTTTTCGTTAATGGATTTGCTTTCCGACAACGAGAAACAAAACCTGTTCAATAACAGTCAGTCATCGAACTAAGGCATAAGCCCTTGGTGTTAGGCAACTAACTTTGCGATGATACGTCGTTCGCATCGGCGGTGATATTCGCATCACCGCCGATTTTTTTATCTATCCTTTATTTCGACTATGCGTTCCCACTTGCTTTTATCTGTCATTGCAATATCCATTGTAACGGCGGTTGCTGCATTAGGGCAAGTACCTGCGGGCGATAACCCGATACCGCGTCCGCCGAAATTGCTCAAACCAGAAGAGGCAATTAAAAAGGATACGATGCAACGAGCCGTTGAACTTGATTCGACATATCTGCCGGGCGGCACATCACCATATAGCTCATATCAAGACAGCAGTTACATACGGGCGTTGCGATTAAGCATTGCACCCTCGATACGTTTTGCCATTGACGCACAACGTTCGCTGACAAACCTTGAGATTGTTCGCCGACGTTATGTGGAGACGCCGTGGCAAGCTGCGATGCGGAACATGCAAATACCGGATAAGTACTTTGTTCCTGACGGGGCGGAAGTTGTGAACCGTCAAATTGCGATTGCAAATGCAACGTCTGCACCGATTTTCCGACCTGCTCAAATCGGCACGATGTCAGCGACCTTTGAACAAATCGGTTCATTCCTTGGCATTTCCGAGGATGTTACCCCGACCCTACGGTATGAAGTTCAGGAAAGCCCCAAAATTGTTACGATAGTTGTCTATTCAACAACGGCAAAAGTTATCGCCACTATCTTCAACAAAGTTCAGCAGCCGGGCAAGTATGAGATAACATGGAACTTGAAAGATGAGCGAGGGAATGAGTTGATGGACGGCGATTATGTGATCGAGGCGCGTGTTGGTGATTCCCGGCATTTCCGTAAACGTGTTGTCATTGGCAGCAAGTAACTCTTTCGAACCTATTTTCCCAATGTATTTTTACAGCATTAATTTAACAACCAAACTATGGCAGTTCCGTTGCTCGACTTAAAACTACAGTATGCTCAGATTAAAGAGCAGGTTGAAGATGCGCTCATTCGTGTAAGTTCATCACAGGCATTGATACTCGGTGCTGAGACAGCACGCTTGGAAGAGCAACTCGCTGCGTACACCGGCTGCACGTATGCACTTGGAGTATCGAGCGGTACGGATGCTTTGCTCATGGCGTTGATGGCATTGGATATTCAGCCCGGCGACGAAGTCATCATACCGACGTATTCTTTCTTTGCCACTGCCGGAGTTGTTGCTCGTCTCAATGCAATACCGGTGCTTGTTGATGCTGATCCGGTCTCATTTAACATCAATCCGAAGCATATAGAATCTGCAATCACACCGCGTACTAAAGCGATTATGCCTGTGCATCTCTACGGTCAGTGTGCGGATATGGATGCTATTCTTGCTATTGGTACGGCGCATGGAATTCCGGTGATTGAAGACGGCGCGCAAGCATTAGGAACTGTCTATAAGGACGGTCGTCCAGCGGGCAGTATGGGATTGATGGGATGCTTCTCGTTTTATCCCACGAAAAATCTTGGCGCATTTGGTGATGCAGGACTTATCACAACAAATGACAAAGACCTGTACATCAAACTCAAGCAGATGCGTAATCATGGTATGGAGCCGCGCTATTACCATAAGTTTGTAGGCGGGAATTTCCGCATTGATGAGATTCAGTCAGCGGTGCTGAATGTGAAGTTTCCCCATCTTGATACATGGCATCAAGGTCGCCGCCGCAATGCTGTGCTCTATACAGAACTGTTTACCGAATCGGGATTGGCTACCGGCACAGGTGTTACCGAGTTTTCTGCTGATAACAAGGTATTGTTACCGGCAATGGTGTATGCAGATTCTCCATATCCGAATACACATATCTTCAACCAGTACATCATTCGTGTTCAACGCCGTAACGCTTTACGCGCATATCTAACAGAACAGGGCATTGGCTCGGAGATTTACTATCCTGTTCCATTCCACAAGCAAGAGTGTTTTACATACCTCAATCTGAATGATGCACAATTTCCGGTAGCCGACTGCTGCGCGAACGATTCGCTTGCACTTCCTATTTTCCCCGAACTCCGTGAAGAACAGATTCGTGAAGTCGTCAGGGCTATCGCTGAGTTTGAACGCACTGTATCAGCAAACCATACAATGGAATGCTCACACTGTACTTGTATGAAAGGATAGGCAGGATAGATGAAGACATTACTGGATGTACTTAGTTCTCTCATCTTCTTCGTTACATTTTCAATAGCAAGCTCCGCACAAACCGCCGATTCAACGAATGGTGAAGTATGGATACTCGGGTCAATTCCATTACAACGTTTGGGAATTGGTATCATGGACACTGGTAATACAACTGTAGGCATTTATGCTGGCATACCTTTATCCGATCGTAGTGTATTTTCACTTTTTGTAGGATATGATAGGGCATTAGGAACCGTACAATACCAACCTGAAAATGCTATATCATTAAATATCCGTTTTCAATCTTCGGGTAACCGGAGGAGTGCCGAGTTTGGTATGTTAGGTGTGGGTACAGGAATATCAACACCCGAAGCTAAATCAATCACCACACCACTAGTACAATTTGCATTTGGTGAGTCACTCCGTTTGTATGATAAACACCGTATTCTGGTACTTTTCAGATTGCAATCGTTTATTGGAGTACGAACATTAGGTCAGTTTGCAATTGGGTATTCTTATACTTTATAGCATAATGCTACAATACTGCACTATTCCATAATTGCTGTTCGTCTTGCCAACCTTTGGTAACCACCTAAAGTAATTCATGGCTAAACGGCGACAACGCACTGAACATAATACTCCTGCACTTTCTGTCATAGAGCAACGAAACGAGATATTCTTCCTTCTTCGTTTTTACGAACCTTTCGCAACGAAGACGATCATTGTATTCCTCATTATGATGGTGAGTAATTCGATGTCACTCGTCCTTCCCGGAGTTATTGGGAGGTTGTTTGATACAATCTTGGCGTATGCAATGACGGAATCGGGCTGGCTCTTGATAGGGGGCATGGTGTTGTTATTCGTTGTGCAATCCGTGCTTAATTATTTCACATCTGTTACGCTTGCAACAATTACACAAAATGTATTAACGACATTACGTACAACGCTTTTCGCTCATATCATCCGTCTGCCAATGGCATACTTTGCTGAAAAACGGGTGGGCGAATTATTGTCGAGAGTTACAAGTGATATAACACAGATTCAAGAGACCTTCACGTTCACAATGTTACAGTTATTGAGACAGGGTATATTCTTAGTCGGTGGAACAGCGTTCATTTTAGTACGTAGTGTTGAGTTGACAAAGCCAGTACTCGTCTGTGTGCCTATACTGATTGTAGTTGCCATTACGTTAGGGAAAAAACTGCGGGCAATAAGTACCAAAGCGCAAGATGCAATCGCTCAAGCGACCACAATTGTGGAAGAATCTTTTCAGGCAATTGAAAGCGTGAAGTCATTCACGAACGAGCAGCACGAAACATCACGTTATACATCCAAGCTCAACGAATATGTTGCGCTGGCATTACGCGGCGTTCGGATACAGTCATTGTTTGTATCGTTTATTTTGTTTGCAGCATTCGGAGGAATCGCCGGTGTTCTGGGTTATGGCGTGTATCTTGTGCACCTGAAAGAACTCAGTATCGGTGAGTTGATTTCCTTTGTTATGTACTCATTTTTTGTTGCCGGTGCAATGGGTTCCTTCGCTGAATTGTATGGACAAATTCAGCGGACTCTCGGTGCATCGGTACGGGTACGCGAGATACTGTCAGAGAAGGCGGAGACGGACGATATTCACCAAGATTCATCACCCAAACTTGATACTATTAGTTTCAGGAATGTATCGTTTGCATATCCTTCACGACCAGACCTAACAGTGTTGAATGATGTCACATTCGATATTTGTGCAGGAGAACGTGTTGCATTTGTAGGAGAAAGCGGCGCGGGAAAATCTACGACTGCATCATTGATTCAGCGGATGTACACACAGCAATCTGGTGAGATTTTGTTCAACAATATCCCTGTTTCTACGCTCACATTAGCACATGTTCGTTCTTCAATTGGAGTTGTACCTCAAGATATTATTCTCTTCGGAACTACAATAGAAGATAATATCCGCTATGGCAAATTAAATGCTTCTTCTGATGATATTATTAGAGCATCAAAAACAGCAAATGCCGATGAGTTTATAGCACAATTTCCAGACGGTATGGCAACAATGGTAGGCGAGCGCGGTGTAAAACTTTCGGGCGGGCAGCGGCAACGGATAGCTATAGCACGGGCGATACTCAAGAACCCGCCGATACTTATTCTCGATGAAGCCACATCGTCGCTCGACTCCGAAACTGAACATCTGATACAGCAAGCATTGGATGTGCTTATGCACGGCAGGACAACGGTCATCATAGCACACCGGTTGGCAACAATCCGGCGATGTGACCGCATCTTCGTTTTCAAGAACGGACGTATAGTGCAACAAGGCACACATGATGAACTCATTTCGCAATCCGATTCGTACTATGCACGGCTCTGTGAATTACAGTTTGGGCGTAACCGGAATGATTTGCAGTAGTTTTGTGTATCACCATAGAAAGCAGAAAACATGAAGCGTAATTCAAAGAGGGTAGTTGTAGGTATGAGCGGCGGCGTTGATTCCTGCACTGCTGCGGCGTTACTTGTCGAGCAGGGCTACGAAGTAATTGGTATAACGATAAAAACTTACAAGTACGAAGACGTTGGCGGTAATGTCGGTAACGACAGTTCATGTTGTTCGCTTGACGGTATCAACGATGCCCGCAAAGTGGCGTTGCAACTTGGTATTCCGCATTATGTTGTTGATTTCACCGAGCCGTTCCGCGAGAAAGTGATTGACTATTTTGTTGATGATTACATGGATGGTAATACCCCGAATCCCTGCGTTCAATGTAACCGACATATCAAGTGGGCGGAGATGTTGCGTAAAGCGGACTCTCTCGGTGCGGAATTTATCGCGACGGGGCATTATGCACGCATTCGCAAGGATGAAACATCGGGGCGTTATATCCTTTCGCGCGGGAATGACAATAAGAAAGACCAGTCGTATGCTCTCTGGGGTTTGTCGCAAGAGTCACTTTCTCGGACGATATTCCCGCTTGCAGAAATGACGAAGGAGGAATCACGTGCCGTTGCTGAGCGAGTTGGTCTGCCAATAGCACGCAAGAAAGAATCATATGAAATCTGCTTTATCCCTGATAACGACTACAACCGTTTCTTGCGCGATAATGTCGAGAACCTCGATGCACAGGTTGATGGTGGTGATATTGTGTTAGACGGGGAAGTCATTGGTAAGCATACCGGTTTTCCATTTTATACTATCGGGCAACGACGCGGACTTGGTGTGTCGCATCACGAACCGCTCTTTGTCCTGAATGTTATTCAAGAGACAAATACTCTTGTCGTTGGAACTGAGGAGAAGTTATTGCATTCACACTTGCGGGCAAATGACGTGAATATTATCAAATACGATTCGCTTCGTGATCCGCGTGAGTTCACTGTTAAAATCCGGTACAAAGATGACGGCGCTCCTGCACTTTGCCATATTGGAGACGACGGTTTGCTGAAAGTTGATTTTCTTGAACCACGGAAAGCAATTACTCCCGGTCAGTCGGTCGTGTTATACGAAGGGCTTGATGTGGTTGGCGGCGGAGTGATTCACGAGCGTTTCTGATTGTTGCAGACAGCAGTGTAGAAATTGTATCTAACCTGATGATGCTCTTGTTGTAGTTTGCGTGAGATGAAAAGTAATGCCCGAATCAGTATAGAATTCAATGAACAACGATAATGTAGATCAAGATACCGGTACGAACAATACTCCTCAACGCGGTCGGGTGGATTTACTCAACAGCCCGATTATGAAATCGCTTATCTCATTCACAATACCGCTGACCTTCAGTTTTGTTGTGCAGATGCTGTATGGCTTGATTGATCGGTGGTTTATCAGTAAGCTCGGTACGGAAGCTATAGCCGGCATAGGAATTGGCGAACAGTTGAACTTCCTCATTTTTACTTTGGGCAGCGGTTTTTGTATGGGAACCGGCGTTATTGTTGCCCGCCGCATTGGTGAGAAAGATAGAGACGGGGCAGACCGCACAGCAACGCAAGCAATTGTTTTTCTCTTTGCAACGACGCTGATTTTAACTGCCGGTTTATACGTAGCGTTACCGTATGTCCTCACAATCTTTCGTGCGAATGCTAGAACAACGGAGCTTGCACACCAATACTTAACCGGAATCCTCTTTGGTTTTGCCGCCAACCTCATATCGTTTCAAATCAATGCAATCGTCCGCTCAACAGGTAACACGGTGTATCCAACCATAATCTTGCTTAGTACAACACTGATGAATGCAATCCTCGCACCGGTGTTCATTTTTTATTGGAATTTAGGCATGTTCGGTGCGGGGCTGGCAACTGCTTTGGCACAACTCTTTGGTGCATTGGTCAACATCAGTTTCCTCTTGCGCGGCAAAGCGGGGATTCATCTACGTTTAGACGGTTACAAGCCGGACTTTCATATCATCAGCAGAGAGATGTCGCTCGGACTACCGTCGTCACTGCAAATGATTGCAGTAAGCAGCACGCGCATTGTCATCTTTACACTTGTGTCGGGCTTTGGCACTCATGTTGTCGCCGCCTATACGCTTGGTATCAGTGTGGATTTCATGGTCTTTATGTTCATCTTCTCGATTGGGATTGCTGTCGAAATTGCCACAGGACAAAACCTCGGTGCGAATAAACCGGAGCGTGTTTTCGCGTACCACCGTGCAGGCATCGAAGCACTTGCAGCAATCGTTCTTGTCTTCGGTATTGCGGTCTATCTTTTCGGCTCACATTTCGTTTCGTATTACACAACTGATGCATCAGTGATTCGGGAAGTGGAGGGGTACTTGCACGTGTCGGTGTTCGGGTATTTATTCTTTGCAATCGGTATCGTATCGGCTCGTGTGATAAGTGGAGCGGGAGCGGCGTATCAGTCGTTGTTTATTGTTGCCGGATCAATCGTTGGAATCCAATTACCTATAGTCATCATCTTTACAAAATATTTTGGCTGGCAACAAACAGGAATATGGATTGGTGCTGCCACCGGATACTTTTTCTTAGCGATGATTGGACTTGTGAATGTGCAGGGAAAGAAGTGGTTAAAGGTGAGAGTATGACGGCTAATTATAGAGTAGGTACTTTTTCCGCTTTTCAATAAACTCAGCCAAACCTTTCGTAGCAATTAGGCGGATTTCCTTTTCATTTACATCAGTTGCAATCAACTTTTCGTAAAGGTCTTTGGTACCGGATACCTTCACAAACATTTGTGATTTTGGCGATGACACTCCCATTGTATCAGCAAAACACTGCGGATGTGTTTTTCGTAAGCTAATCATTAGTTCTATGGCAGCGGTATAGAGTTTAGCTTGATTATTCGGCTGGAATGCAAAGAACAGACCTTCGCATGTCGTGTTAGCAAAACGACCGCTCATCGGTTTGAAGCGCGTTGGCATTGCCTTAATATTATACTCGCGCAACTGCGACGCTTTTTGTGCTATCACATCGCTCGACATTCCGGGCATTCCAAGATATTGGAACGGAAGTGTTGTGCCGATGCCGGTGCTGATTCCAGATAACTCGCCAAGCAATCCGGTTAATGCCATTCCACGTACAGCATTGACTGAGGGAATGTTCGGAGACGTGGGAACCCAGAGGGATGATACATGTTCCCATTGCATATCGCGCCGCCAGCGTTTCATTTTTACAACGGTAAGTTCACAAGTCCGTGCCTTTCCTGCTATATCCTTTGGCAGCCAACCTTCTTCGTTAATCATATAGGCAAGTTCACCTATAGTCATACCATGCAGATAGGGAACGGGAACAATGCTGACGAACGAGCGTGCATCATCATCCACTATATTGCCGTCCACAATCACACCGCCTAGCGGGTTCGGGCGGTCGAGCACATAGCATGGAATACCATATTCCGCACACGCATCCATCACATTGTACATTGTGCTGATATAGGTGTACGGGCGAATGCCGACATCCTGTAAATCAATCACCACCGCATCGCAATTACCAATCATCTGCCTGTTCGGTCGGCGCAGTTTGCCATATAGTGAATACGTCGGAATCCCGTAGATAATCTCGCCGGCTACGTTATGTCCGGCAGGGACTTGAGCAAAATATCCATGTTCGGGGACAAGCAAGGCGCAAAGTTCAAGCGCATTGGTTTTTGCAAGGCATTGTGCGGTTTCTTCGAGGAATCTATTACGGCTTGCCACATTACTCACAAGGGCAATACGCTTACCGCGAAGTGGCTCGAACTTCACATCAATCAAGTTATCTATGCCGAACTTCACCGTTGAGCGTGCAAGCTGCGCCTGTGTAGAAATGAAGAATCCCTGCATGAAAATTATCAAGCAGAGATAAAGCGGACGAGCCGATACTGTACGGAGGATTACTGACATAGTTGCCGACGCTTACGTTATCCGCGTGGATGATACGCTGAATGCACTTGTTTAATATACGCCCGATCTAAATGGGTGTATATCTGTGTAGTGGATATATCGGCATGTCCGAGAATCTCTTGAACGGCGCGGAGGTCGGCACCGCCTTCAATTAAGTGTGTGGCGCAGGAATGACGCAATGTATGCGGGTGCACATCCTCCTGTATTCCCGCTTTTTGTGCCGATAAATGGACGATATTCCAAATTGACATTCGTGAAAGTTTTGTTCCGCGTTGATTCAAAAAAAGAATGTCGTCGGCTTCCTTCTTCTTCAAAAACACGTGGCGCACATCTGTGGAATACCGTTGAATCCACCGTAATGCCTCGCCGCCAATCGGGACAATGCGCTCTTTCGAACCTTTTCCAAATATCCGTACTACCTCTTGGTCGAAGATGATATCGCGCTGCTTAATAGTGATGCACTCGCTTACACGCGCACCGCATCCGTAGAGTAGTTCAAGAATAGCGCGGTCGCGGATTCCTGCGGGCGTTGTTACGTCTGGTATTGCAAGCATTGCCTTAACATTCTCGATGGTCAGTGCTTGCGGCAGGCGTGTTTGCAAACGGGGCATTTCAATCAGGTCGGCAGCATCATTTTGTACTTCGCCGTTATAGTACAGAAAACTATGAAGACCTTTGACTGATGAAAGATAACGGGCGCGACTTGAAACAGAGAGACCCATTTCGCTAAGAAAGGATAGAAATGAGCTGACTGTATCAGTGGTGACATGGCTGACTAATGTTATTCCAATTGTTTGGAGATACTCTCCATAGCGAAGTAAATCGGATAAATATGCTGATGTGGAATTAACCGCAAGACCCTTCTCAAAACGCAGATGCGACATAAACCGCTCGATTGGAAGTAGGAGCGTTGCAGGCAATACGTTCTTTCGATGTTCTATTGAATGAATATCAGCGTTTGTCTTGTCCATTCACTTCATCATATTGAATACGCTGATGTTGTGCACCGATGAGGTTTTTCAGAAAAACTTCTTTAACCGTATGGAGTTCTTTCAAACTCAAATCACAATCATCAAGCTGGCTGTCGTCAATTTTTTCACGCACTGTTTTCTCAATGATACTCTCTAATTCCTCGCGGTCGTCCACTGTCCGCGAAATCGCCTCAATGCTGTCTGCAAGCATAAGCAATGCCGTTTCTTTCGAATTCGGCTTCGGACCCGGATACCGAAAATGCTGTTCGTAATTCTCTTCGAGTTGTTGATTCAATTCCTGAGCTTCATTCACCGCCTTAGCATAGAAATGTTTGATAAGCGATGTACCGTGGTGCATGGGAATGAACTCACGCACACGTGGCGGTAACTTATACTCTTCGGCTAATTCAAGTCCGTCGGCTATATGATTTCTGATAATGGAGGCACTCTTCTTTGGCGGCAGGTGGTCGTGCTTGTTATCCATATCAATCTGGTTTTCTATATAGTATTCCGCCTTGCGGATTTTGCCAATGTCATGGAAATATGCGCCAACACGTGCAAGCAGCGGATTGGCACCGATAGCATACGCCGCTGTTTCAACTAATTGCGCCAGCTGTAAGGTATGTTGATACGTACCCGGCGCTTTGTCGCTCATTTCAAGGAGGAGCGGATGATTCAGATTATCAAACTCGATAAGTTGTAAATCCGTCGAGGCGGTTCCATACCGTTCAACAAGTGCAATGATGGCATAGACGGCAAGCGGAGATAAAATCGCAGCAACAGTTGATGTTGCAATTGGTGCGAGTATGTTCTTCCATAGTATGCCATTTTCCATTCCCATTGCGGCTATGCTCAAGACAAATCCTGCTGCGATAAAACCGATGGATCGGAAAATCTGTGTCCTGCTTTTCAAGTCAAGTACACTGTATGCACCAAGTGAACCGGCTATCAGCATACTGAATGCTGTAGTGTAGTCGTTATCACGCACAACGGCAAGCATCAACGCCATGCAAACTGTATTTGTGAATGCTGTGCGTGAATCGTAGTAAATAGCCGTAAGCATGGAAAATACTGGAATCGCTATCAGATATTCGAGTGCTAACGGAGAATCAATCATTCTGCTGCCCCATGCCATCACGCACGTTAGAACAATCATTGCGCTGATAATGAGTGTGCGAAAATTATCCCTGAAGAGTACCGGACGAAGGAACGCAAGAAACAAAATGATGATGGAATAAAGGAGTATGCAATGGAGTAACGAGCCGAGCATTGTAAGAAAGGTGTGGCGTGGTGATGCTGGGTCGCTCTCTATGATACCATACGATTGCAAAGCGCGGATATTCTCGGTTGTGACAACATCGCCTTTGCGAATGATAATGTCACCGCGTTTGATGATGCCGTTCGTTCGTTGTACAGCGGCAACCCGTTGTTCACGGAACTCGTTGGTTGCGTTTGCATCGTACTGGTGAGTGGGGATGATTGATTGTGATATGATTGCTACAGCGAATGGCAATGTCAGTCCGTCTATCTTCATCTGTGCCATCTGCTCGGCGCGTGTGCGAATCTGTACCGAATCTACAAATGCAGATGATGGAACAGTATTGTCGTGAATCCCGTTCTCGGAGAGAACAACAGCAGCACTACGCTGAACATTACGAAAACTAATCACCGGTTGCCGGAGGATTTCCGCACGAACCTTTTCAATAACAGAAAAAACTTCAGCACGCTCCGGCAGGTTATTAATATATGCAACGGCATCTGCAATCATCCATAATTTTAATGCTGTAACCGGAGTATTATTCACTGCCGCAGCTGCATGATTACGCGTAAAGACGGGAGGACTTGATGCACGGACAGAATTCACTGCAGCTTGGTATTCTTTATCAGGTTTCATCAATGGAAAGTACGAATCGGCGACAACAGTTTCTTTCTGCCATGTCGATCCTATCAACGATGTGTGATACACTTGAACCTTAAACAAAAAATGTTGTGTGTCGGGATAGAGTATCGCGCATAACAACACCGATACAGCAATGATGGCATACCGTACTGGCGTTGAACTTCTCCACGAGGCAACGATGCTTTGTGTATCGCCTGTGTCTTGAAGTTGCTCAAAGAGCGTTGGTCGGTTTTTTACCATCACAACTGATTCCGTTATTTATTTACCGCGAAATACAGGAGCGCGTTTTTCGATAAACGCAGCTACACCTTCTGTATAGTCGGCGGATTCGCCTGCACGCTGCTGATATTCTGTCTCCATATTTAGCATATCGTCAAGAGTTGCTGTCATACCGCGTTGCAACATCAGCTTCACAAAACCATACGATTGTGTCGGACCATCGGCATATTGACGACCAAACGAGGCAAGTGCTGATTGGAACGCATCGGGCGATACAACCATATTTACCAAGCCGAGACGCAATGCTTCATCCGAAGCGATGGGTTTGTTCAATGTGGCAAACTCAAACGCCTTTGCATATCCAAGCATACGCGGGTAGAAGTATGTTGCCCCGCTGTCCGGCACAAGCGCAATACCAATAAATGCCTCAACTAATCGGGCGGCGCTACTCATAATGCGTATGTCGGCGGCAAGTGCAAGCGATAAACCCGCACCGGCTGCAACACCATTAATTCCGGCAATAACCGGTTTTGGCATATCGCGCATCAAACGAATAATGGGGTTGTACCTGCGTTCCAACGAATCGCGCAAACTGCGTTTGCCTCCGCCAGTAGGAGCGTCTTTTAAATCCTGACCGGAACAAAATGCTTTACCTTTTCCTGTTAGTATAACACAGCGCACCGACTCATCGGTTGTTGCACTTTTCAATGCATCTTGCAGTTCTGTCGTCAGGTCTTCGTTACAAGCATTGAAGACATCGGGGCGGTTCAATGCAATAGTGAGTAGTCCGTTGTCATTAGCGACATCAAGTGTTGTGTAGTTCATTGTAGTAGTGGTTATTCGAGTGAACGTTTCATTGCATCAATCCGCCGCTGCGCTTGATACACAAGACACGCATCGTAGAGATATGACGCCATCTGATTTACTGCGTCGTTGAAGTCGTTCACAAAGTTTCCTTGAATTTTCTTTTGGAAGAGTGCGAATGCTTTCGACGCTGCCATTTTCTTTTTGTCTCCTTGCAATGATGCTAATTCCTTAATCTCATTCTTCGTAAAATTCTTGAGCATACCTGCTGTGAATGCTGCACCGAAGAGTGAGGGAAGTGAAATTGATTTCGTAATGTCGTCATAAAGAGTAGGCGATGCGTCGGCAATACCTTTAGCTATGCGACGTTTCACTAATGAGGAAACGGTATCCACAATACCAATCTCGCCATGCCACGTGAAAAAAGTAACGATTGCTTGCTCTACTTCTTTGTTCGGTTTTAAGAATAAATATGAGCGTTCGCGTTGTTTTTAGAAT
>JAEUSO010000250.1 GCA_016788605.1 Candidatus Kapaibacterium sp.
GCCGCTCATCAGTAGAATACAGTCGCATAACTCACGTGATGCCATTATCGGTAATGTGTATATCACAACGGCATAATCATTTTCTCAAGCGTTAGTAAAATTTCCTTTGGCTGTTTGAGCCATTAGTCGCATTTTCGCGTCCTGTTTTTTACGAAAAACACTTCGGGGTGTGGCTCAGTCCGGTTAGAGCACCTGCTTTGGGAGCAGGGGGTCGAGAGTTCGAATCCCTCCACCCCGACAACAAATAGAAACGCCGCTTGATATAATCTCATGCGGCGTTTTTTATACGATAACTGTATCACTCGATACCCTGTTTAGAGTAGTAATCTACTTCCGAGTATAAGATTGTAACAATAGAGTTTGTGTGATAATGTCCTTCTTCCCTGTCTTGTACGTTAGTACCTCCATATCCTCATTCTTCACAAACCCAACCCCCGGACTAAACCACTGCTTTGAAGTAAATGTTCGAGATGTATTTGACCCCTGTTTTTTAACAACAACAATGGTGCGAAACGTACCGGCAGGTGTCACGCATTGCTCGTCAAGAGATTCATACTGTAATGTATCTGTTTTGATACTGTTCAATCTTGATAGAAATGTTCGCTCTTTGACGATAGGTGCAGAAATCATAACACTAGGGGTTGTATCTGATGGAGAATCATAGAGTAGTAATGCATCATTTCCTGCATAGATATTGAATACACCGGAATCCAAAGTAGAAGGATACACTGATCGGCTTACAAGTTTGAGTGACGGTTTGCCATTATACAACATCACTGTATTTGTATCCGTCGAAAATACTCTGGTGAATTCGTAGAGTACAGTGTCACGACCTGTTGTGTCACGTTTTACAGCTTTGTATAGATATGTATATGTTGAACCTTTACCCCACGTATAATCAACTGGATTGGTAGATAAAGGATCGGTAGGTTTAACTGTGTCGCCACAGCTATTGGAAAACAGAATGACTATTGTCAAACAAAGACCAAGTACGAGAAATTTTATGGAGTGAATCATAATGCACAGATGGTAATGAAATACGGTTCACATCAACTGCTTCTATCCATATTCCGCGAGAACCAGAGCATCGGAAGTATGGAAAAGACAGATGTGTAGAGTGTTGATGCTGCAATGTTTTTTATCAAGAAATCATACACAGTAGAATTGACGGGACGGATAAAGAGGAGGAAATAAATAGTAAAGTAGATCAATGATGCGAGCGCAACAACAAGTAAATATCGTGTTGTGCCGAGTGACTTTGCCGTCTTGCCTTCTAAATAAAAATATCCGGCGATGAATGATGACACCGTCATTGCAAGTGCGTTCAGCCCGATATCATCCGTCGAGGCAATGTCGAACACCATACCCACACACCACCCGAAGAGCAATCCCGTGAACTGTCCTTCAATCAGGGCAATCGTCACACACATAATCAAGAGCAGGTTGGGCGTTACTCCCGCCACAGCAATCAACTGAATCACAACCACATTGATGATGGTAAGGAGTAATGCGATGATAGCATACACCACATACCGAAGTTGCGGGTTAGCGGTCAGTACCGATTGTTCCAATATCATACGTTGCATCGTTTATTGCCGCCCAAATTTCTTCTCGATACGCTTCATCAGTTCTTGCTCTAATTTCATCCGTTCGGGATTCGGTGTTTGCAAGATGATAAACACATGTTCGAGCGATGAAAAGTTCACGTGCGGCTTGACCTTCAGCTTTCTGAAGAGCGAGTTGCCGTCGCTGGTGACTTCTATAATTGTCCCGATGGGAATGTCTTTCACATACTTGTTGCTTAACTCGCTCGAGAGTATGTTATCCCCCGCCTGCACATCGTAGCTTTTCGGGATGTTTCTCATTTGCAGATACTCCGTGCCGTCCCACGTCAGCACGCCTTCCGAGCGCGTTCGCTCAATCCGCGAACTGATGCGCGAGTCGCGGTTGATTATGATTTGCACTAAGCAAAAATGCTTGCTCGTTGAAATCACAATACCCACAAGCCCGGCATCGGTAATCACATTCATTCCGTCTTGCACACCGTCGGCTTCGCCTTTATTCAGGGTGAAATAGTTTCGTGCTTCCGTTGAGGTTTTACCAATCACTTCGGCGGTAAGCAGCGGCAGGTACTCACTCTTTTTGTAGTCCAACATTGAGCGGAGTTTGTCGTTCTCAATAACCGACCGCCGCATCTTGACAACTTCGTTGGAGAGTTGTACGTTCAGGTCGCGCATTGCGGAGTTCTCGCTTTGCAGAGCGATGGGATTGGGAATCCACGAGAATGCACTTTGCACCGTGCCGATTGTTCCTATAACCAACGCACGGAAGCCGCCGAGTTTGGCTACATTGCCAAACGTCATAAACGAGAAGGACATGATGATAAGCAGTACAAGGGTGATGTACTCTTTGAAACGGACGATAAATTCAAACAGTCGTTGCATTGCTATCGCCGGAATTGGTCGGTGAAATCCGAGTCAGTGGATTAGTAGCGTTTGGATTTGATAAGAACGGACGAGTAATTCGAGAGGTCTTCGAGCACTTTGCCAGTACCGCGGACAACAGCCGTTAGCGGGTCTTCGGCAACGTGAACAGGCAAGCGTGTTTCTTTGGCAAGGCGTTCATCCAACCCTTTCAGCAAACCGCCGCCGCCCGAAAGAATAATACCGCGATCAAAAATATCGGCAGAGAGTTCAGGAGGTGTGCGCTCTAAAAGATTGAGTACTGCTTCAACAATGAGCGACACTGCTGGGTCGAGCGCTTCGCGGATATCAACCGAACTGACTTCAATCATTTTGGGAATACCGTCCACAAGATCGCGTCCTTTTACCTCAATAATAATCTCTTCGGGAAGTTTAGAAGCGGAACCGACTTCGCACTTGATTATCTCGGCGGTTCTCTCGCCAATCAGGATATTATGATTACGCTTGAAGTATTGCACGATGGCATTTGTCATTTCATCGCCGGCAACGCGGATGGATTCATCGCTGACAATACCGCTAAGGGCAATGACGGCAATCTCGGTTGTACCGCCGCCAATATCAACAATCATGTTGCCCACCGGCTCGTGAACATCAAGCCCGACACCGATTGCGGCTGCCATTGGCTCGGCAATCAGATATACTTCCTTTGCGCCTGCATGTTCGGCGGAATCGCGGACTGCACGCTTCTCGACTTCGGTGATGCCCGACGGGACACAGATAACAATTTTCTTTACGGGCTGCCACGACTGCGCCACTTTACGGATGAAGGCACGCATCATTCCTTCGGCAATTTCAAAGTCGGCAATGACTCCGTCTTTCAGAGGTCGGATGGTGCGGATGTCTTTATGCGTTTTACCGAGCATCGCTTGCGCTTCGTGCCCGACGGCGATGATATTCTTCGTAGTTCTGTCGAACGCGACAATCGAAGGTTCGTTCAGTACAATGCCTTTTCCTTTCATCCAGACAAGCGTGTTCGCTGTGCCCAAATCCATGGCGATGTCGTTCGAGAGGAGACCAAATCTCATTCAGTTGCAGGTAGTAAAGTTAAGGGTGTCAGCACGGTGTTTTTCATCATCAGGGCAGTCGCCGAAGCTGCTACGCACTGTAACCATGACCAGTTGATGGCAATGAATTGAGCCGACGTATGAGCGTAGTTGAAAAACGGTCGGCAAAACTACAAAACGACGTTCGTTTCAATAGGGATTTTCGGGGATTTCAGGCAAACAGGCGAATAGTTTTTCTCAGACCTAATTCTTTGTACTGAAAATGCTTGCGATATACCGACCAAATGTCGGCTCTTCCGGAATGGCGGTTGGCATAGTTGCAACATCGTGCACCATCGTTGCCGGTTGCTGCTTCTGCGAAAAAAGATGCTCTAACTCGCGGTGAAGATCATCGGGTGGAACAGGGATTGCAGATGATGTACCATTTGCTGGTGCGGAATGATGCACCACACCCGAAATATCCTTCAATAATGTCACGGACTGCTCGGTAACGCCAAGTGCATACAGACCGCCGCGAATCTCGACAATACACACATACGATTTGGGCGTTAACGCCTGTCGCGCAACGATACGGATAGCAACTGTGGATTGTCCGACGACACCACGTGTTGTTTTTCGTTTTATGTACCAAAGGACTCCCCCGATCACTGCCACGAATGCCATCAGAGAGAGAAACGTCTTGAGCAATGCGTCGTCAATCATATACCTTGTTGCGATTTCGTCGTTATGAGTTGTTTGCTGCGGCTCAAACTTAGGGGAATTGCTATGTTTGTCATAGTATTTTTTATCAACAGCACAGCAATGAGAATACTCATCGTTTTAGTTATCACTCTTAGCACAGGTGTGTCAATTTCGTACGGGCAGCACACTACACCGGTGTGCAGTTCCTCCGCACTTGGTTGGGATGCCGTTTTGACCTACGACCTGAATCAGGTTCAATCAACGAAGCAGCTCTCGAAGTATGTCAGCAATGCGCTTTATCCTATTGGAGCAGGTGCGCCGCTTGCATTTTACTTTTCAGGATTGGCAACAAAAAGCAGATATGATGCTGAAACAGGTATTGTTCTGGGCGTTGTTGAACTTGCCACGTTTGCAACCGTCGTTGGAATGAAACAACTCATCGCCCGCGACAGACCGTATATCGCTTATCCGAACTGCATCGAAGGAGGTGAAGACGACCCGTTAAAGTCAATGCCGTCCGGTCACGCCGCTGCGTCGGTCGCCATCTCCACGTTCATATCATTACGCTATCCCAAATGGTATGTGATAGCCCCACTCGCCGCGTACACAGGATACACACTCTATGCACGTATGAACTTGGGCATGCACTATCCAACTGATTTAATCATTGGCGCAATCATCGGCGGCGGGTTTGCGTATTTGGGACACCGACTTACGCAATCAATCACACCAGCATTCGAGACATTCATGCCTTCGGCGATGGTCAGCCCGCAGGGCACACCGATTCTTCATGTTTCCTACAACTTCAATCTATCACCGCTATGAGTGTACGTTTAAGTGTGGTTCAATGTGTTCCCGACAGGCAGAACACTCATCGAAACTGGGAATACATCTATGATGTATCCAGAACGGTTGAAACGGACATTCTCGTCTTTCCTGAACTGATGACGAGCGGCTATTGCTACGATTCGGCGGATGAGCTGCGCTCGGTTGCTGTGGAAGAAAACAACCATCGCTTACAAACATTACAGGATATTGCAA